>CALKWS010000350.1 GCA_938004115.1 uncultured Ruaniaceae bacterium | reverse complement strand
TCTACCGGCACATCGGGGAGTACACCGACGTGCCCGCCGGGGACATCGGCGTGGGCCAGCGCGAGATCGGCTACCTGTTCGGCCAGTACAAGCGCATCACCAACCGGTTCGAACCGGGCACCCTGACCGGTAAGGGCCTGACCTGGGGCGGATCGCAGGTACGCACCGAGGCCACCGGGTACGGCACGGTGTTCTTCGTTAACGAGATGCTGCGCGCCCGGGGCGAGACGTTCGAGGGCAAACGGGTGGTGGTCTCCGGATCCGGGAACGTGGCGCTGTACGCGATCGAGAAGGTGCACGAGTCCGGCGGCACCGTGGTGGCGTGCTCGGACTCCTCCGGCTACGTGGTCGATGAGGCCGGGATCGATGTGGAACTCCTCCGCGAGGTCAAGGAGGTCCAGCGCGGACGGATCTCCGACTACGCCACCCAGAAGGGCGGCTCGGCCCGGTTCATCAAGAACCGGTCGGTGTGGGAGGTGCCCTGCCAGGTGGCGCTGCCGTGCGCGACGCAGAACGAATTGAACGGCCATGACGCCACTCGGCTGATCAAGAACGGCTGCGAGATCGTCGCCGAGGGTGCGAACATGCCCTGCACGCCGGAGGCGATCAAGACCCTCCAGTCCGCCGGGGTCGGCTTCGGCCCTGGCAAGGCCGCCAACGCCGGCGGGGTGGCCACCAGCGCGCTGGAGATGCAGCAGAACGCCTCGCGCGACTCCTGGAGTTTCGAGCACACCGAACAACGGCTGGCCGAGATCATGCGCGGCATCCACGACCGGTGCCTGGCCACCGCCGAGGAGTACGGCACCCCCGGCGACTACGTGGCCGGAGCGAACGTGGCCGGCTTCCTGCCACTGGCCGACGCGATGCTGGCGCTCGGGATCATCTAGGCCCTCACCGCCGGCCGGGCCCGGCTGCGCGCCGGCCCGACCGGTTCGCCCGGGCTGAGTTCCACCCGCTGCCACCGAGTGGGATCAAGACGCCAGGTGTGCTCGTGGCTGACCATCACCACGGTGCGGTCGGCGCACTCGGTGCTGATCGTCTCCAGGATCGCATCGCCGGTCGGGGCATCGAGGTGCGCAGTGGGCTCGTCCAGGAGCAGCACCGGACGCCGGGACAACAAGGCTCGCGCCAGACCCAGGCGGGTGCGCTCACCACCGGACAGGCCCCGCAGTTCGGCATCGAGGCCACCGTCGAGCCCGCTGAGCCACGGCCGCAGGCCGGCGGCGTCCAGGGCGCTGGTCAGCTGCTCGTCGGTGGCACCGGGATTGGCCAGGGCCAGGTTGGCCCGCACCGTGCCGTTGAACACGTGGGGTTCGTCGTCGACGACCGCCACCCGGGAGCGTGCTAGGTCCAGACTGATGTCGAACACCGAGTCAGCGCCTTGCAGGTAGGTGCCGCTGACCGGGTCCAGGTGCCGGGCCATCACAGCAAGGGCGGTGGACTTGCCGGCGCCGTTCGGCCCGGTGAGTACCACGTGGGCGCCGGGTCGGGCGTGCAGATCCAGGGGCTGCAGGTCCAAGGCCCGCAGGCCCGCGGGTTGCGGGCCCAGGCGCTCGTGGTCCCGGGGCTGGCGCTGCGACGGTTCCGGCCCGGGTGCTTGCGCATCTGGCTCCCGTGGCCCGGCCCAACGGGCGGTGATCGCCGCCAGATGGACGTCGATGCCGTCAGGGACCCTCTCGCGGGCACCGCCCGGGGCATGCCCGCCGGCGTCATGTGCGGCGCGCTGGTCCGCGCCGTGGTGCACAGCCTGTTCGGCGCACTGGCCCGCTTGGGGCACCGGGTCGGTGACGGCCGGCTCCTGGTCGAGCACTGCCCGCAGACGATCCCGTGCGGCGCCGGCCCGGGCGGCATGGCCGAAACTCTCCGGGATGGTGTTCCACACGTCGGCGAGTGCCACCGGGGTCAGCGCCACCAAAGCCGCCACCGGCGCGCTCAGCAGACCCGAGGTGTAGGCCGCGGCCGCCTGGGTCGCCACCAGGAGGATGGACCCGGCCACGACCAACCAGCACGCTAGTAGCGCCACCGCCCGGATCGCGGCACTACGGCCCGCGGCGCGCGCCTGATCCTGCTGGGTGGCGCTCATGGCTGCCAGCAGCGGCCCGGCTCCGTTGCTGGCCACGGCGCGAATCGCCTCGGTCTGGGTACTGAGCACGGTGACCCACTGACGCAGGGCGCCGCGAGCGCGCACCTCTCGGCGGTGGGCAGGTAGTTCCAGTCGTTGCACCGCCAGGCCGGTACCGATGACGAGGGCGGTGGCCACCACGAGCACCCCGGCGGCGGCCGGCAGAATCACACCGAGGATGGCCACCGCCACTCCGGACGCGATGAGTGCGCCGGCCAGCGGAACCCACACCCGGGACGTGGCGTTGACGACGTCATCCAGGTCGTGCACGACGGCGGTGAGCAGGTCGGCGCGGCGGCGCCGACCCAACCGGGCCGGGGTGAGCGGGATGAGCCTCCGGTAGGTCTCGGTCCGGCGGCGCACCAGGTCGCCCAGGACCACGTCGTGTGAGGCCACCCGCTCGGCGTAGCGGAACACGGGGCGGCCCAGGCCGAAGGCGCGCACCCCGACGATCGCCACTAACAGTGTCAGGATCACCGGTTGCTGCCACGCGCGGACGATGAGCCAACCGGAGGTGGCGGTCAGGGCCACCCCGAACCCCGCCGACAGGCCCCCGAACAAGCAGGCAAGGACGTACGTGCCGCGGCGGGTGCGCCACCAGGACAGGGCCTGGCCCGCCGGCGCGGTGTCCAGGACCGCGGGCGAGTGCCCGGCCGGCAGGGTGTCCGTGGCCGACGATGAATACCCGGCAGGTGCCGGGTTGCTGGCCGGCGCAGGGTTGCTGGCCGATGGCGTGCCCCCGGCCGGCAGCGTGCCCGCGGCCGAGCGCGAGTCGTGGGCTGGTATCTCCTCAACAGCCACCCGGGCGAGTGGGTCACTGGCGATGGCCGGGTTGGGCCCAGCGGGTGCCGCAGCGGCAGTCACTGGCGCCGCAAAACCAGAGTCGCCAGGTGCGGGCGGACGGGATTCGGTCGCGGGCTCCTCCCGGGCGAGCGTCCAATGGTCGTCGGCTCGCTCGGCCAGTTCCCGGTCATGTGTGGCCACGATGACCCGGCGCCGGTGGGCGAGGTCGGCGATCACGTCGTGGATATGCGTGCGCGCTGCGGGCGCGATGTGGGCCGTGGGCTCATCGAGCAGCACCAGTGCGGCGCCGCTCAGTTCGGCCCGGGCCAGGGCCAGACGGGCGCGTTGCCCCGCGGACAGGCCGAACCCGTCATCGCCCAGGGTGGTGTCCAGACCTTCGCGCTCGCGCAGTGCCGCTCCGAGGCCGGCCTGATCCAGCACCTGCCAGATCTGGGTGTCGGGGGCCTGCGGAGCCGCCAGGTGCATGTTCTGCCGGACGGTGCCATTTATCAGCAGCGGACGTTGGGTGGCGTAATGCACTCGGCCCGCGGCGGAAACTCGCCCGCCGGTCGGAGTGCGTAGCCCGGCCAGCAGGTCCAGGATCGTGGACTTTCCCCGGCCCGATGGACCGGTGAGCGCGGTCAGGCCCGGGCCGGCAGGGGTCGCCAAGGTCAGGTCGGTGAGCACCTCGGCGCGATCCGGATAGGCATAGTGCACACCGGCCAGCCCGACGGAAGGAACAGCAGCCCAGCCCTTGCCCCCGGTGGCGGCCGGTGCACTCGCCGAGCCCGTGTCCCCAGCAGCGCCAGTGTTCCCCGCCGGGTCCGGCCCGTGCTGAGCTGCCGCAGCGGCCAGGTCCTCGTTCAGTTCGGCCAGGGCCTGCTGACCATCGGCAGCGTTGTGGAACTCCGCTCCCACCCGCCGGACCGGCCAGTACGCCTCCGGGGCGAGCAGGATCGCGGCGAGTCCCGCGAACAGCCCGATCCACCCTTCGGCCAGGCGTAGCCCTACGGCCACGGCCACCAGCGCCACCGAGATGGTGGACAGCAGTTCCAGGGCCAGGGTGGACATGAATGCGGTGCGCAATGTCTCCATGGTGGCCTTCTGGTGACGCCGGCCCACCCGGGACACCTGGTCCACCTGGAAACGGGCCCGGCCGTACGCCACCAGCGTCGGCAGCCCGCGCACCACGTCCAGGAAGTGCCCGGCCAGCGTGGTCAGCGCCTGCCAGCGCCTGGCTGTCTCATCCTGGGTGTGCCGGCCGATGAGCGCGGCGAACAACGGCATCAGCGGCACCGTGAGCACCACGATCACTGCGCTCCACAGGTCCACCACCGCCAGCACCATGAGGGTCAGCACCGGCACCGCCACCGCGCTCACCAGGGCCGGCAGGTACTTGGCCACATACGGCTCGATCGCGCTGGTCCCGTCTGCTGCCCTGGTCAGGGCGACATCCGCCGTCGGCCGCTTTTCCACCGGGACCGACAGCCAGCGGCGCAGCACGGTGGTACGTATCTCAGCGCTGACCCGCTGCCCGGCCCAGGTGCCGGTGTACTCGCTCCCCGCGGCCAGCAACCCGCGCAACGCGAGCACGGCCACGACGGCCAGCACCGGCGTGCCCAGGTCCCCGCCGGTGGCAACCGCCGTGATCAACCACGCCAGTGACAGCGCCTGCGCGACCGCTACCAGCCCGGACAACACGCCCAGCACCGACAGGACGGCCAGCGGCAACCGGGCAGCCGGTAGGTGACGGATCAGCGCGGGCTCGAAGGGCCGCATCAGCCGTCGTCCGCCGGGGTTTCAGTGGTGCCGGCCGATTTCTTCTTCAGCGGCAGCATCTCGGCGCGGGCCGCCCCTTCGGGGTCGGGGTGGTCGTTCGGGATGTGGTGGGCACCGATGCGCTTGCGGAACACGTAGTAGGACCAACTCTGGTAGAGCAGCACGATCGGTACGAAGATCACTGCCACCCAGGTCATGATCCCCAGGGTGTAGTCGGTGCTGGACGCGTTGGTCGCCGTGAGGGAGAAGTCCGGGTCGATGCTGGAGGGCATCACGTCGGGGAACATCGCCACGAACAGCGACGCCACCGCGGCGGCGATCGTCACGAAGGTGCCGGCGAAGGCCCAACCCTCCCGGCCCACCCGAGCGGCGGCCAGCGCTGCCAGCAGTGTCGCGGCCGCCACGATCACCAGCACCCACGAGGCCACCGAGCCGGTCTCCAGGTGGATCATCCCAAGCCAGATCACCGCCAACCCCGCTGCCCCGGCACCCACGCGGACGGCCAGGGAGCGGGCCTCGGAGCGGATCGGGTCCTCGGTCTTCAGCGCCAGGAACATCGCCCCGTGGGTGGTGAACAGGGTGAGGGTCACCAGTCCGCCCAGCAGCGCCCCGGGGTTCAGCAAGGTGAACACGGTCCCGGTGTACTCCATCTGCGCGTCGATCGGCACCCCGCGCACGATGTTGGTGAACGCCACACCCCACAGGAACGCCGGCGCGGCTGAGCCGATGACGATGGCCAGGTCCCAGCGCCTGCGCCAGGCGTCGTCGTCGACCTTTCCCCGGTACTCGAACCCCAGCGCCCGGACGATCAACGCGAGCAGGATCAGCAGCAGCGGGAGATAGAAGCCGGAGAACAGCGTGGCGTACCAGTGCGGGAAGGCGGCAAACATTGCCCCGCCTGCGGTGAGCAGCCACACCTCGTTTCCGTCCCAGAACGGCCCGATGGTGCCCAACATGATGCGTTTGCGCCGTTCGCCGTCGAGGTTCTCTTTTCCCTTGCCGAGCACCGGCACGAGGGTGCCGACGCCGAAGTCGAAGCCCTCCAGGACGAAGTAGCCGACCCACAGCACGGCGATGAGGATGAACCAGATCGTTGTCAGTTCCATGATGGTCTCGCCTCCGCGCGATCAGTAGGTGAAGACGAACTCGTCGTCGGCGTCACGTTCGGCCGGGTCCAGTGACCGCCCGTCGAACGGTTCGGGGCCGGGTTTGCCGTATCGGATCAGCAGTTTGACCTCGACCACCGCCAGGCCGCCGTAAAGCAACGTGAAGGCGACCAGTGAGGTGATCATCTCGGCCATACTCACCCCCGGGGAGACGCCGCTGTGGGTGGACATCAGGCCGAATACCACCCAGGGCTGGCGTCCCATCTCGGTGAAGATCCACCCGAAGGAGTTGGCCAGCAGCGGCGTGATCATCACTCCGAGCCCGAGGTAGAACCACGCCTTGTGATGCAGGTCCCGGTCCTTGCGCATCGCCCATAGCACCGCCCCCGCGGCCGCCATCGCCACGAAGCCCAGGCCGATCATCAGCCGGAAACTCCAGTAAGTGACCGGGATGATGGGACGGTAGTCGTCCAGTTCGGTCAGCTCATCCCCGGCGAAGGTGACCTGGTACTGGGCATCGAGGTCGTTGATGCCCTCCACGGTCCCATCCAAGGT
>CALKWS010000349.1 GCA_938004115.1 uncultured Ruaniaceae bacterium | reverse complement strand
ATGTTCGGGGCGATCTTCTACATCCCGGTCTACGCCCAGGGCGTGCTCGGGGTCAGCGCCACCGTCTCGGGGGCGATCATGATCCCGATGAGCCTGGCGATGATCGTGGTGGGCATCGTCATCGGTTTCCTGATCACCCGGACCGGCAAGTACAAGGCGTTCGTCGTGGGCGGGACGCTGACGATGCTGGCCGGGTTCGTGCTCCTGGCGCGCATGGAGTACGGGTCCTCGGAGTTGGAGTTGACCCTGGCCATGGTGGTGCTGGGCACCGGGCTGGGCGCGTGTATGCAACCGTTCACGATCATCGTGCAGAACGCGGTCAGCCAGCGTGACCTGGGTGTGGCCACCGCCTCGATCCAGTTCTTCCGCAACACCGGGGGGACCGTGGGAACCGCGGTTCTGGGCACGATCTTGACCTCGGGAATGGCCACCGCGATCCCCGGCTACCTGCCGGTGAGCGAGGACGGCACGCAGCCGCACGTGGACGCCGACGCCGGATCGGTGCTGGATCCCCAGACGCTCGCTCAGTTGCCGCCCGAGGTGGTCGAAGCGGTGCGCCACGGCCTGGCCGATGCGCTACACGGGGTGTTCCTCACCGCGATCCCCTTGGTGCTCATCGCACTGGTGGCCTCACTGCTGGTCAAGAGCATCCCGCTGCGCACGACGCTGCATGACACCGAACCGGGCACCGACGCAGCGGCGCAGACCCCGCCGGAGGGCCACCACCCGGAGGGCGGCCACCCGGTGGGCGGCCACCCGGTGGGCGCCAGGCACAAGGATCCGGCACACCGCGGAGGATAAGCACCGGCCCTCACCTAGCGGTGCGCCGCTATCCGGCACGTGCCATGGCGGTGCCGGAAGCCCTGGTACCTGCGCTACCGCGTCTGGCCCGTGGTGTTGCTGGCGGTGACGGTTGCCGTGGTCGTGCCCTTCATCTGACCCGGTGCCACCCGCCGACACCCAGCCCCGATGCGGGCAGGGGCGAAGCGGGGTAGCGTGCAACAAATACTGTGCGTCTGGGATCGCCGGCGCCACATTCCACGGTCTCAACGGCGCACGACGGCGAGGCGAAGGAGCGTACGTGGTGGCGAGGGAACGAGCAGCGCGGTCGGTTCCCGCGCGGATCCTGCCGCCCGCTCAGCCGGCCGGCGCCGTCTCCACGGGCCGGGGTGCCAGAGGCCGGGGCGCCACGGCGGTAGCGACCGAGGACGGGCGAGAGGACCAATGATGAGCCAGGACAGTTTCCATACCCGCGACACGCTCCGGGTGGGCGAGGCGGACTACGACATCTACCGTCTGGACCGGATCGAGGGGTCGGATCGTCTGCCGTTCAGCCTCAAGGTGCTGCTGGAGAACCTGCTGCGCAACGAGGACGGCCGGGTGGTCACCGCCCACCAGGTCGAGGCGCTGAACGCGTGGGACCCGCAGGCCTCCGGGTCGGACAGCGCCGAGATCCAGTTCACCCCCGCCAGGGTGCTGATGCAGGACTTCACAGGCGTGCCCTGTGTGGTGGACCTGGTGGCGATGCGCGATGCGGTGACCGCCACCGGCGGGGATCCGACCAGGATCAACCCGCTGATCCCTACCGACCTGGTGATCGACCACTCGGTGATCGCCGACGTGTTCGGTCGTCCCGATGCGTTCCGGATCAACACGGACCTGGAGTTCGAACGGAACCGGGAACGCTATGAACTGCTCCGGTGGGGCCAGCACGCTTTCGACGACTTCCAGGTGGTCCCCCCGGGCACCGGCATCTGCCACCAGGTGAACCTGGAGCACCTGGCCCGGGTGGTGTACACCAAGGACGGTGCCGAACGGCCGGTGGCCTACCCCGATTCGCTGGTCGGCACCGACTCCCACACCCCGATGATCAACGGCCTGGGCGTGCTGGGCTGGGGCGTCGGGGGGATCGAGGCAGAGGCCGCCATGCTCGGTCAGCCGATGAGCATGCTCACCCCGCAGGTGGTGGGGCTGAAACTGACCGGGGAGATGACCGAGGGAACCACCGCCACGGACCTGGTGCTCACCGTCGCGGAACTGCTGCGCCGCACCGGCGTGGTGGGCAAGTTCGTCGACTTCTTCGGACCCGGCGTGGGCAACGTCCCGCTGGCCACCCGGGCCACCCTGGGCAACATGAGCCCCGAGTACGGCTCCACCGTCACGATCTTCCCGATCGACCAGGAAACCCTGGACTACATGCACCTCACCGGGCGGTCCGACCACCAGGTGGCCCTGGTGGAGGCCTACGCCAAGGAACAAGGGTTGTGGCACGACCCCGACCACGTGCCGGACTACACCCAGGTGGTGGAACTCGACCTGTCCACGGTGGAGCCGTCCGTGGCCGGACCCAGCCGGCCGCAGGACCGCATCCCGCTGAAGGCCACCCAGGGAGCGGTGCGCGCGCTGCTCTCCGGGTGGTCCCATCATGAGGCGGTGCAGGGCGGCCTGGACCAGGCCTCGGCCGCCTCCTTCCCGGCCAGCGACCCGATCGCGATCAGCAGCCAGTCGGAGGCCGACGAGCCGCCGCGGTCCAAACCGTCCGGTCCGGTCACCTCCTGGCCCTCCGACCCGGTGAGGCTCACCCTGGAGGGACAGGAGGCGGAACTGGACCACGGCGCAGTGGTGATCGCGGCGATCACCTCGTGCACCAACACCTCCAACCCCTCGGTGATGCTCGGGGCGGGCCTGCTGGCGAAGAAGGCGGTGGAACGGGGACTGTCCTCCCGGCCGTGGGTGAAGACCAGTCTGGCCCCCGGGTCCCGGGTGGTGACCGACTACCTGGAGCGCGCGGGGCTGACGCCCTATCTGGAGAAACTCGGCTTCCACCTCGTGGGCTACGGCTGCACCACCTGCATCGGCAACTCCGGGCCCCTCATCCCCGAGGTGAGCGAGGCGGTCACCGGCAACGACCTGAACGTGGCCTCGGTGCTGTCCGGCAACCGGAACTTCGAGGGCCGGATCCACTCCGAGACGAAGATGAACTTCCTCACCTCACCGCCGCTGGTGATCGCCTACGCGCTGGCGGGGAGCATGCAGGCGAACCTGCTTGAGGAACCCCTGGGCCAGGGCTCGGACGGGCAGGACGTGTACCTGCGCGACATCTGGCCCACCGCCGAGGAGGTCAAGGAGGCGATCGACGCCAACGTCGAGGCGGAGATGTTCACCAAGGGTTACGCCGACGTGCTCGCCGGGGACGAGAACTGGCAGAACATGACCCTGAGCGACTCCCAGACGTTCGACTGGGACGATTCCTCCACGTACGTGCGCCGGCCGCCGTACTTCGATGACATGCCCGCCGAACCGGAACCGATCCAGGACATCGTCGGCGCCCGGGTGCTGGCCTACCTGGGGGATTCGGTCACCACCGACCACATCTCACCCGCCGGCGCGATCCGGCCCGATTCCCCGGCGGGCAAGTACCTGCGCGACCACGGGGTGAAGGTCAAGGACTTCAACTCCTACGGATCACGGCGCGGCAACCACGAGGTGATGATCCGCGGGACGTTCGCCAACGTCAGGTTGCGCAACAAACTCGTGCCGGACGTGGAGGGCGGGTACAGCAGGCACCTGCCCGACGGCGAAACGGAGAGCATCTACGACGTCGCCCAGGCCTACGCCGAGGAGCAGACGCCGTTGGTGATCCTGGCCGGCGCGGACTACGGATCCGGGTCCTCCCGGGACTGGGCGGCCAAGGGCACCATGCTCCTCGGGGTCAAGGCGGTGCTGGCCACCTCCTTCGAACGGATCCACCGCTCGAACCTGATCGGTATGGGCGTGCTGCCGCTGCAACTGCCCGAGGGGCAGACCGCCGAGGACCTCGGGCTCACCGGCGAGGAGACGTTCTCCATCACCGGCCTGCAGGACCGCGAGGAGATCCCGGAGGAGGTGACCGTGCAGGTGGAGTCGGATCAGGGCACCCAGGAGTTCACCGCCCGGGTGCGGATCGACACACCCGCAGAGGCCGCCTACTTCCGGCACGGCGGGATCATGCCGTACGTGCTTCGGCAGATGCTCAGCAGCGCCGATGCCCGGTAACCGTCAGCGGGGCAGGGCCGAAAACCGCCGAACGGCGGCCGACGACGTACAGCAGGCAGGCCTGTGGCAGGCGGCCGTGCGGGACCCGAGTAACCACGCCACAGCACGCCTGCGGCGTCAGGCGGAGGGGGCTTTGCTGCGGGCGGTGCCGTCCTCCAGGTACCGATCCGGTTTGCACATCGCCCAACCGGCGAGCAACATCGGCACGCTGACCGCGGCGTACAGCAGGATCGCCCCGGACCAGCCGCCGGTCGCCGCGTTCAACCATCCGCCCAGCAGCGGCCCGAGCGTACCGGCCAGGTAACCCACACCCATCGCGAATCCGGACAGCGCGCCCGAGCCCTGCTCGGTGCGGGTGCGCTGGTTGAACATACTGATCGCCAGGGGGAACGCGCCGCCGATCATGCCGATGAGGAACGCCCACAGCAGGTGCGCCCCCGGCCAGAACGTGAGGCCCAGGAAACCCACGGCGGGCAGCACGGTCAACAGTGCCGCGTAGGGGAATGGATTTCGCATCTTGGCGCCGACCACCGGGCTGATGGCCGCCAGTGGCAGGGTGAGGAAGGTGAAGATAGCGAACGCCGTCGCCGCCGACGCCGCATCGTGTCCCAGGGACTGGAAGATCGTGGGCATCCACGCGAGCATCGCGTAGGTGATGAGTGAGGCCATCGCGTAGAACAGAGCGGTGCCCACGGCGATCGGGTTGGTGAGCAGGTAGCCCAGTCCGAACGTGCGCTGCGCCGGTTTGCCCTGCCCGCCTGCTTCGTCCACCCGTGACTGGTCGGCGCGGGTCACCTTCACCAGTTGGATGATCCACGGGACCGCCGCCACCACCGACAACAGTGCCCACGAGCCGATGGAGAACCGCCATCCGTTGCCCAGTTCGGCCAGAGGAAGTGCGAGCATGGAGGGGATCGTCGCCCCGGCCTGCATCAGCAGCGCGAACAGGGTCAGCATGGGCGCCGGCCGATCGGCGAAGTACTTCTTCACCAGCGGTGCGCCCACCACGTTGCCGATCCCCATCCCGAACAACGCGAGGGCGGAGAGGACCAGGAAGAGCGGGACGCTGTCGACCAGTGCGCGTAATCCCGAGCCCGCGGCCGCGGCCAGCATCGCGACGACCGCGGCGAACTCCAGGCTCGTGCGCCGGATCAACACCGGGGTGAGAAAGCCGGCTGCCCCGAAGAACAAGGTCGGCAGCATCCCCAGCAGGGTCGCCCCGGCCGTCCCCATGCCCAGGTCTGCCTGGATCTGCGGTAGGAACGGTGACATGCCGGTGATCGCGTACCGCAGGGATATGCCCAGCAGGGCGATTCCCGCGATCAACATGATCCGGCCCCGCCACAACGACCTCACCGGGGCATCGGAGTCCCCCGGCCCGGGCGGGGCCGCCTGGTCCGGGCCGGGTGCCGTCTCGTCCGGACCGGCGTGCTGGCCGGATCCCGGCCCGGTCTGACCCGGCCCTGCTGCGGAGGATCGCGTCGGAGGCGTGCTGGGCTCGTGCGGGTTACGGGAGTTCTCAGTCACTGCGCCGCTGTGGAGTCGCCGTCGATATTGAACTGCTGCCCGGAGATGGTGCGGGCGTGCGGTCCGGCGAGGAACACCGCGAGGGCGCCGATGTCTGCAGGGTCGATGAACTCCTTCACCGCCTGGTTGGCCAGGGCCAGGTCCTTCTCCTCCTCCGTGGACCTGCCGGAAAGTTCAGCCCGGCCGCTGAACACCTGCTCCAGGCGCGGCCCCTTGACCGCACCGGGATGCAGCACGTTGACGGTGATGCCGTGGGGGCCCAACTCCAGCGAGAGGGTCTTGGCGAACCCGACCAGGCCCCACTTGGTGGTGGAGTAGGCGATGCGGTTGGGATAGCCGAACCGTCCGGCCAGGGAACTCATCACCAGGATGGTGCCCTGCCCGTTCTCCTTCAGCATCGGCACCGCTTGTCGCACCACCTCGAACGAACCGGTGAGGTTCACATCCACCACCGACCGCCACGCGTCCGGGTCGTACTCCTCCACCGGGGCGGTCGGCCCGGCGATGCCGGCGTTGGAGACCAGGACGTCCAGGCCGCCGTGGGCGCCGCGCATGTCGTCCAGCGCCTGGCGTACGTGCTCGGGGTTGGACACATCACCCACGCTGCCGGTGACATGGGAGTGCTTGGCGACCACGTCCTCCACCGCATCGGCGTCGATGTCCATGACGTGGACCTTGGCGTCCTGGTCGAGGAAGGCCTGGGCAATGGCCCACCCGATACCGGAAGCACCGGCGGTGATGAGAACTCGTTGCGACATTCTGACTCCTCACGTGCTGGTCGT
>CALKWS010000348.1 GCA_938004115.1 uncultured Ruaniaceae bacterium | reverse complement strand
GGGTGGGCCCAGAGGGACTCGAACCCCCGACGCCCGCGGTGTAAACGCGGTGCTCTAACCAACTGAGCTATGGGCCCTGGCGGGTCAAGGTTACAACGTCCGCAGGCGCGCGGGCACAACCTCAGCGCTGCGCCCCGTGGTGGCCGGTGATCTCCGACTTGCCGGCCAGCAGCGCATCCACATCCACTCCGCCCTGGCGCAGCATCGGCAACAGCACGCTCTCCTCCTTCTCCATCCGGAGGGCGAACAGCAGCACCAAACTGCGAGCCGCCATCGCGGCCTGGAAACCGCTCTCGGCACCTTCGAGGTGATCGATCAGGGCGATCAGCGCCTGGTGGTCCAGGTCCAACGCCTGCACCAGGGCGTGGGAGCCCTGACCGCGAACAGCACCGTAGAGCACGGTCTGCTCGGCTTCCAGGTGCTCGGCCACCTCGCCCCGCAGGAGGGCGACGAAGTCGTCCCGCGCCGCGGTGAAGTCCCCGGCCACCGCCACTACGCGCAGCAGTTCGTTCTCCTTCAGGGTCAACTCCGCCCACAGGTCGCTGTGGTGCTCGTGCACCGCGGCGGTCATCGAACCAAGCACGTCATCCGCATCGGGGATCGTCGTGGCCATCGTCATCACCTTCATGGGTCGACCTGTGCACGCATCGGCGATCCCATTATTACAACGGCGTTTGTAAGAACGCTAGGCCCGTTACGCCGGGTAGTCCCCGTCGAGCGCCTGGTGGTCCCGGAACGTGGGGCCACCTTCGCCGGACGCCTGGTCTCCCGGAACGCCGGGTAGTCCCCGTACGCCGGGCTGTTTCCGGGACACCAGGCCCGGGCCGGCTCAGCGCACCTTCGGTTCCGGCAAGGGCGGCGGGGTGGCCGTGCCGTGCCGCTCCAGCGACTCCAGCGCCTCGGTGATCGCCCGGTCCAGCTGCGGGTCGTCCTCGCCGAAGAAGTCCGCCGGGGTGTGCTCCACCTCGATGTCCGGGTCCACGCCGTAGTTCTCGATGCCCCATTCCTTGCCCTGCATCCAGGTGGCGTACCGCGGCTGGGTGACGCCGGTGCCGTCCACCAGGTCGAACCTGCCGTCGATGCCGATCACCCCGCCCCAGGTGCGCATCCCCACCACCGGGCCGATACCCATCGCCTGGGCCGCGGCGTTGACGATGTCGCCGTCGGAGCCGGAGTGCTCGTTGGCCACCAGCACCACCGGCCCGCGGGGAGCATGCACCGGATAGGTGCCCTGTTCGGCGTAGTGCCGGCCCAGGTCCCAGGAGACCACCTTCGCGGCCAACCGCGCGACCACCAGCTGGCTGGTGTGCCCGCCGCGGTTGTAGCGCACGTCGGCGATCAGGCCCTCGGCCTTGCTGGCCAGCCGCAGGTCCCGGTGCAGTTGGGCCCAGCCGTAACTCATCATGTCCGGCACGTGCAGGTACCCAAGGCGCCCGCCCGACCGTTCGCGCACGTACTCGCGGCGCGAGCGCACCCAGTCCTGGTAGCGCAGCACCTCCTCATCGGCCAGCGGGATCACCACCACCCGGCGATCGGTGCCCTCGCGGCGCAACGTCAGTTCCACCGGTTTGTCGGCCGCTCCGACCAGCCTGGTCGCAGGCCCGAACGCGGGGTCCACCGGGCGGCCGTCCACGGCCACGATCAGGTCGCCGCTGCGCCCGTCCACACCGGCCGCGTGCAGGGGTGAGCGTGCCAGCGGTTCGCTGGACTCACCGGGCAGCACCCGGTCGATCCGCCAACCTTCCTCGGCCGGGGACAGGTCCGCACCGAGGAAGCCCAGCCGGCGGTCCTTCGCACCGAGCGGCCCCGCCGGCATGACGTAGGCGTGGGAGGTGTTCAACTCGGCGACGGTCTCCCACAGCAGGTCCACCAGGTCGTCGTGGGTGCACACCCGCGGCAGGATCGAGCGGTACCGCTGCACCACGGCGTCCCAGTCCACGCCGTCCATGTCCGCACGCCAGAAGTGGTCGCGCATCAACCGGGCGTTCTCGTCGAACATCTGCTGCCACTCCGCGCGCGGGTCCACCTCGTGGCGCAACCGGGACAGGTCCACGGCCACCTTGGACTGGGTGTCGCCGTCCTCGACCTTCCGGTCCGCCGGGACCACCGTGACGGTGTCCTGGTGGCGCACCACGAGCCGCTCGCCGTCGCCGGACACCGCGAAGGAGTCCACCTTGTCCACGATGGTCTCCACCGCGCGTTTGTCGAAGGACCACAGTTGCAGGCTGTCCGGGGCCGGATCGTCGGACACACCCGCCCGGCGGCTGCCGAGTTCACCGGCGTCCCCGGCTTCGCTGACCCACACCGCTCCACCCTTGACCGCACGCAGGTCCCGGTAGGACCCCGAGGGCACCGGGAAGGGCACGATCCGTTCCTCCGCCCCGTGGGCATCCAGGTCCGGTGAGGCGGGAGGCTGCTCCGCGTCCGCCGCCGATTCCCCGGTCTCGGGGTCGGCGGCCTTGCTGATCCGCCATCCCTCGGCGCTGGGGCCGAACGGTGCCGGCTCGGTGGCCGACAGCGGGATCAGCCACGGCCGGGTGGACCCCACGAAGGACAGCGCGAACTCGTGGTTGTCATAGGTCGGGTCGAACGTGCGGTCAGAGAGGAAGACGACGTATTTGCCGTCGCGGGTGAACGCCGGGCTGTGATCGTGGAACCGCCCGGACGTCAACGGGTACGGTTCGGCCGAATCGTCGCGGGTGTCGAGGATCATCAACCGGTGCAGGTCCGCCTCGCCCACGGTCGGCTGGGTCCACACCAGGTACCGGCCGTCGGGTGAGAACGTGGGCGACAACGCCTCCCCCTGGCGGGAGTGGCCGATGTCGCGGATCGTCTCCTCGGCGATGTGCACCAGCCGGATCGCGCCGTCGTGGGAGATCGTGGCCACCCGCTCCCCCGCCGGGTCGCTGACCAGGTGCAGCACCCGGCCCAACTCGCCGGCGCCCAGGCGCAGGCGCGGTGCCCCACCGGCAAGCGGACGAACTTCGAGGCAGTCCTCGCCGGTGGCGTCGGAGACCACGATCGCCTCACCGGTACGTCCCAGCAGCGCGGGCTCACGCACCCGCACACCCGGGTCCGCGGCCACCGCGCGCGCCGGGCCCTCCCGGTGGCTGAGCCAGAACGCGTTCCCCCGCCAGCCCACCAGGGAGCCGTCCCCACCGTGGTCGGGGACGAACACGTCGAGGTTCTGCGTCGGATCCACCGGTCGGGGTCGGGGCGCCGCGCCCGGCAGGGACCATTCCACCGTCCGCGGCTGGGCGTCCAGGGCGTCCAGGAGCCACACCTGCCCGCGGCTGGACCACACCACCCGTTCACCGTCGGTGCTGGCATCCCGGACGTAGCCCTCGGCCGTGCCCTGGTGGGTCAGTTGCCGCGGCTCACCGGTGCCGGGGGTCTCCCAGACCCACAGGTTCGCCTGCTCATCGGCACGGTCGGGGAAGGCCGCCGCGCGGTCGGAGGTGAACACCAATGCCCCGTCCACCCACATCGGGTCGGTCAGCGGTGCGGTGTCCTGAGCGAGCAGGCGTTGCCACTGCCCGTCACCGGTGCTGAGCCACAGCCGGGCCGCGGTCCCGCCCCGGTACCGCTTCCAGTGCGCCGGTGGCCTGCCGGCCGGGGTGCTGAGCACCACCGCGCCATCGGAGCGCTCGGCCACGCCGCCGGCCGGGCCGTAGGGGAGTCGTTCCACCGCGCCGTCGAGCGCCACCGCCTTGACCACCACGTGACGCATGTTGGCCTCACCGGCATTGGATGCCGCCAGCACCCGCCCGTCGGACGTCCAGCCCAGCACCAGTGTGCTGCTCCCGCCCCACCAGGTGAGCCGGCGCACCACGCCGTCGTCCAGGTTGATCACCATGACCTCGGGGTGCCCGTCCCGGTGGGACACGAACGCGATGTGCCCACCGTCCGGGGAGAACCGCGGGGTGCGCACCGGCACGTGGTCGTTCGTCAGCCGCCAGGCGCGGCCGCCGTCCAGGGGGCCGAGCCAGATGTCATCGGCGGCGGCGAACGTCACCTGGTCGCCATGGACATGGGGATATCTGAGATAAGCGTGAGTCACACCGCCAACCTAACGACTCCCCGCAGGTGGTGCCGGGGTTTATTCGGCTGTGTCGCCCGCAGCCTGCGCCCACTGGCCGCGTTCGACCAGCACCCGTTTGAGTACGTCGGGACGGTCGGTGATGATGCCGTCAGCGCCGATGTCCAGGAGCCGGTGCATCGTCTCGGCGTCATCGATCGTCCAGATGTGGACTTGCAGGTTCTGCCGGTGCGCGGCCCGGACAGCCCGTTCGGTGACCACCTTCCGGCCGCGGAATCGCAACGGCACCTGCAGGCACAGCGCCCCGGCGCGGATCCCGCGCGTGACCATCGGCCCCACACCCCAGCGGAATGCCATCGACTCCGCCGGGGACGTGGAGGTGGCTGCCTGGGGCCGGCGCGTGCGCAGGCGGCGGAGCCGCTCGGCGGAGAAGGACCCGACCAGCACCCGGTGGTAGGCATCGAACCGGTCGAGAACGTCGATCACCGCATCGACCGCCGCATCGACTTTCGCGTCGAGGTTGAACCGGACGTGCGGGAACGCCTCGAACGCCTCGGCGAGACTCGGGATGGGCTCACCGCCGCGCAACCGCAGCGATCTGATCTGCCTCGCGGTCAACTCGGCGAACGGACGACGCAGGCCGACCACCCGTTCCAGGTCCGGGTCATGGAAGCAGAACGCCTCGCCGTCGGCGCTGACGCGTACGTCGGTCTCGATGTACCGGTAGCCGAGATCGATCGCGTTGGCGAACGCCAGCAGGCTGTTCTCGTTGCCGACGTTGGGTCCGTACGCCGCCCCTCCGCGATGGGCCATCGCCAGCGGCGGGTGCTGCAGGAACTGCCCCCCGGCCTGCAGCACCTCACGTTGCCGGGAGGTCAGGGGACGACGACGCGGGGAACCCCCCGCGTTCACCCGCCCTCCGCGGGGGCGCCGAGGTTGCGGGCCGCTTGCAGGTGCTCGGTCAGCGACCGGGGCTGGCCCGGCGGGCTGAGCGTGGTCCAGGCCACCGTCCCCTGAGCGTCGATGAGGACGCTGCCCCGCCCGGGGTGACCTGTCTCGTCGTCGAACACTCCGTACTGGGCGCTGACGTGGCCGTGCGGCCAGAAGTCGGACAGCAGCGTGATCTCGAACTCCTCCTGCGCCGCCCAGGCGCGCTGGCTGTGCACGGCATCGCAGGAGATACCCAGCAGGTGCACACCGGCAGCATCGAAGTCCTCGATCCGCTCGTTCAACTCGGCGATCTCGCGGTGACAGATGCGGGAGAAGGCGAACGGGAAGAACACCACCAGCACCCCCTCCCCGCGTAGATCGGACAACCGCACCGGGGTGTTGTGCGTGTCCGGGAGCACGAAGTCGGGTGCCTGTTCGCCCGGGGCCGGCATGACGGTGGACAACGGTGGTGCATTGCTCACGATGGCACCTTCTCACGAACCGCGGGCCGGGTGTCCACTTTCCTAGCGTCCCCGGCTGCGGGTCACCAGGCGCAGACCCGTCCAGTCCGGGGCCGCCGAGAGCGTGGTGGTGGTGTGCAGCCCGGCGATCGTGGCCGCCTCCTCCACATCGGCGGGGTTGACGTGCCCGTCCCGGCCCGGTTTGGGCACCAGCACCCAGATCAGTCCCCCGTCCTCCAACGCGGTCATCGCATCCAGCACCAGGTCGGTCAGGTCGTGGACGTCACCGTCATCCCCGCGCCACCACAGGATGGCGGCATCGGTCACGTCCCCGTACTCCTCATCGACCAGTTCGGAGCCGACCACCGACTCCAGTTCGTCGCGGAGGTCCTGGTCGACGTCATCGTCGTAACCGAACTCCTGAACTACCTGACCGGGCTTGATACCGAACCGGGAGCGTACGCTACCCGTGGCCTCTCCCACGTTTCCGAGTCTCCTTTCCGCCCCTGAGCGGGATCGTGGTGCCGATGCCGGGTTGACACCGGTCGATTCGACGAGTGTAGAGCCGTGCGGTGTCAGTCAAGTCACATCCGCGTCCCAGGATGCGCCACCGCCCGGCTCGCGACAATAGACTCGAAGGGCACGCAGACCGTGTGGGCCTGGCCCGGCCAGGCCACCGAGCCCCGTGCGCCGCGGCATGGCGCAGGAGAAATGAGTTCACCGTGACTGCACGCAACACTTCCGGCCCTCTCGTGAACGGCATGCTGAGCCAGGTGCCCGACATCGACAGCGAGGAAACCGGTGAGTGGCTGGAATCACTCGACGGGTTGATCCGCGACCGTGGCGGCCCGCGGGCGCGCTACATCCTGCTGAACATGCTCAAGCGGGCCCGCGAACACGGTCTCGCCGTGCCCACGGCCACCACCACCCCCTACATCAACACCATCGCGGTGGAGGACGAGCCGTACTTCCCGGGCGATGAGGCGGTGGAGCGGCGGTACCGCTCCTACCTGCGGTGGAACGCCGCGGTGATGGTCACCCGCGCCCAGCGGCCGGGCATCGCCGTGGGCGGTCACATCTCCTCCTACGCCTCGGTGGCGACGCTGTACGAGGTGGGCCTGAACCACTTCTTCCGTGGCAAGGACCACCCGGGCGGCGGGGACCAGATCTTCTTCCAGGGGCACGCCGCGCCGGGCATGTACGCCCGCGCCTACCTGGAAGGCCGGATGAGCGAGCATGACCTGGACGGCTTCCGCCAGCAGTTGTCCCATCCCGGCGGCGGGCTGCCCTCCTATCCCCACCCGCGGCAGATGCGGGACTTCTGGGAGTTCCCCACCGTCTCGATGGGCTTGGGGCCGGCCGCGGCGATCAACCAGGCGTGGGTGAACCGGTACGCCGAGCTGCGGGGCATCAAGGACACCTCCCAGCAGCACGTGTGGGCGTTCCTGGGTGACGGGGAGATGGACGAGCCCGAATCGCGCGGGATGCTGCAGTTGGCGGCGAACCAGGGGTTGGACAACCTGACGTTCGTGATCAACTGCAACCTGCAGCGACTGGACGGACCGGTGCGCGGCAACGGCAAGATCATCCAGGAACTGGAGAGTTTCTTCCGCGGGGCCGGGTGGAACGTGATCAAGGTGGTGTGGGGCCGGGAGTGGGACCCGCTGTTGCAGGCGGACAAGGACCTGGCCCTGGTGAACCTGATGAACAACACCCCCGACGGGGACTACCAGACCTACCGGGCCGAATCCGGGGCGTTCATCCGCGAGCACTTCTTCGGGCGCGACCCGCGCACCAAGGCGCTGGTGGAGAACATGTCCGACGACGACATCTGGGCGCTCAAGCGCGGCGGGCACGACTACCGCAAACTGTACGCCGCCTACAAGGCCGCGATGGATCACAACGGGCAACCGACGGTGATCCTGGCGCACACCATCAAGGGCTACGGCCTGGGTTCGGCGTTCGCCGCCCGCAACGCCACACACCAGATGAAGCAGTTGAAGGAGAACGACCTGCGGCTGCTGCGGGACTCCCTGCGGATCCCGATCAGCGATGAGGAACTGCACAAGGACCCGCACCTGCCGCCGTACTACCACCCCGGGATGGACGCCCCGGAGATCGACTACATGATCTCCCGGCGCCGGGAGCTGGGCGGCTTCATCCCCGAGCGCCGCTCGAAGTACACCCAGGTCACCCTGCCCGGCGAGAAGGCCTACGCCCGGCTCGCCAAGGGCTCGGGGAACCAGGAAGTGGCCACCACGATGGCCCTGGTGCAGTTGTTCAAGGACCTGCTGCGGGACAAGGAGTTCGGAAAGCGCATCGTGCCGATCATCCCCGATGAGGCGCGCACGTTCGGGCTGGACTCGATCTTCCCGTCGCTGAAGATCTTCAACACCGGCGGGCAGAACTACCTGTCGGTGGACCGGGACCTGCTGCTGTCCTACAAGGAGTCCGAGGCCGGCGGGCTGCTGCACACCGGGATCAACGAGGCCGGTTCGGCCGCCGCGTTCCAGGCCGTGGGCACCTCCTACGCCACCCATGGCGAGGTGATGGTGCCGTTCTACTTCTACTACTCGATGTTCGGGTTCCAGCGCACCGGGGACCAGTTCTGGGCCGCCGGCGACCAGCTCACCCGGGGCTTCCTCATCGGCGCCACCGCCGGGCGCACCACCCTGACCGGGGAGGGGCTGCAGCACGCCGACGGGCACTCCCAGCTGTTGGCGGCCACCAACCCGGCGGTGGTGGCCTACGACCCGGCCTGGGCGTTCGAGATCTCCCACATCGTCCAGGACGGGCTGCAGCGGATGTACGGGGAGAACCCCGA
>CALKWS010000347.1 GCA_938004115.1 uncultured Ruaniaceae bacterium | reverse complement strand
ACGCCGCGCAACTGGAGCGGATGCTGCCCACGATCCGCCGGATGCTCCGCTAGGTTCGCCCTCGCCCTCGAGCAACCCGACCGCGGCCGTCATAATCGTCTCCTCATCCAGCAGCACGTCCAGCGCCGCGTCACCCAGCGGGACGAAACTGTCCGCCGAGGTCACGCGCGCGATCCGCCCGGTGTATCCGCCGTCGACCAGCGCCGCGAGCACCGCCTCGGACACCCCGCCCGACCTTCGGGTCTCATCCACCACCAGCACCCTGCCGGTGGCCTGCGCCGCCGCGAGCAGGTCCTCCTCCGGCAGCGGTGCGAGCCACCGCAGGTCCAGCACGCGGGCATGGACGCCCGCGGCGGCCAGCCGTTCCGCCACCCGCATGCTCATGTACAGCCCGTTGCCCCAGGTCACCAGCGTGAGGTCGGTCCCCTTCCCGTAGGTGCGCGCCGCACCGATCGGCACATGCGCCGCCTCCCACTGCCCCGGCTGCGGGTAGACGTCGGTCCACAGCCCGTCCCCCTCGGCGTGCAGGTCCCGGGTGTGGTACAGCGCGATCGGCTCCAGGAATACCGACACCGTGCCATCGGCCAGACCCGCTGCCACCAGGGTGCGCAGCATCGCACCGGCGTCCTCGGGCCGGGCCGGGGAGGCGACCACCAGGCCCGGGATGTCCCGTAATGCGGCCACCGAATTGTCGTTGTGGAAGTGTCCGCCGAAGCCCTTCTGGTACCCGTACCCGGCGATCCGCACCACCATCGGGTTGCGGTACTGCCCAGAGGAGAAGAACGGCAGTGTGGCCGCTTCCCCGCGCAACTGGTCCGCGGCGTTGTGCACATAGGCCAGGTACTGGATCTCCGCGATCGGCAGCAACCCGGCCAATCCCGCACCCAGCCCCACCCCGAGGATCGTCTGCTCATCGAGCAGGGTGTCGAACACCCGCGCCGGCCCGAACGTCTTCCGCAGGCCGCGGGTGAGGCCGTACACCCCGCCCTTGAGGGCCACGTCCTCACCGAACACCACCGCCCCGGGGTGCGCGGCGAGCACGTCATGCAGCGTGCGGTTGATCGTCTGGGCAAGCGTCAGCCCGCCGCCGTCCTCGGGCAGCGGCCGGCCGTGGACCGCCTCCCGGCGCGCCGGCCCGGCCGCGCGAGCGGAGTGTTCCCGCACCATCTCCGGCCGCCGGGGAGCCAGCGGTGCCATGATCTCCTCCCGGCCGGCCAGCACCGGCAGCCCGGTGACGTCGGCCGCCATTTCCCGCACGCGCTCCCGCTTGGCCTCGTATCGTTCCAGCACCTGCTGCGGGGTGAGCACATGGGCCTCGACCAGCAACCGCGCGGTCCCCAGCACCGGGTCCCGGGCCATCTCGGCGGCGATCACCGACGCCGGACGGTAGGCGCCCTCGACGTCGGAGCCCGCGTGGCCCATCAGCCGCACGGTGCGCAGGTGCAGGAATGCCGGACGACGGCGCGACCGGACGTACTGCGCCGCCTGCTGTGCCGTAGCGAGCACCTCGGGCAGGTCTGCACCGTCGGCGGTGAAGTACCGCAGCCCGGCCCGGCCCTGGTAGGCGGCAGCGATCCAGCCCTCGGGTGTGGGCACGGAGATTCCCAGGCCGTTGTCCTCGCACACGATCAGCAGCGGCACCGGCAGCCCCCGGTGGGCGGTGTGCAGGGCGGCGTTGATCGCACCGGTGGCGGTGGAGTGGTTCATCGAGGCGTCCCCGAAACTGGCCACCACCAGCGCATCGGCAGGCCAGGGCGTGGCTACACCGAGTTTCGCGGCGAGCGGGAGGCTGAACGCCAGCCCCACCGCCCGCGGCCCGTGGGAGGCGATCGTGGAGGTCTGCGGGATCACGTGCAACTCGTGCCGCCCGAACACCTTGTGCCGCCCGCCGGCGATCGGCTCCGAGGCCGCTCCGACCAGGCCGAGCAGGATGTCCCGCTCGCCGTCGATGCCCGCGACCTGCCGGGCGCGCTGCAGGTAGAAGCCCCCGGAGCGGTAGTGCAACAGCGCCGGGTCGGTGGG
>CALKWS010000346.1 GCA_938004115.1 uncultured Ruaniaceae bacterium | reverse complement strand
GCCCGCGCGCGGCCCGGCGCCCGTCCGTCCGGTCACGGTCAAGCGTGCGGCCCGGCATCCTCGCCTCGTCCAGGGCCAGGACTCACCACCCTGTTCGCACCTATGTTCGAAGCGATGTCAGTGGTGGCCGATAGCGTCGAACCATGACCACCAAGCCACCCGTTCCGGACCCGGCGATGCGGCCGGGCGAGGACGCCCGCGCCACCCGGCGACGGGTTCGCCGTGAGTTTTCCCGGCCGGTGCCCGCGTGGAAGAAGATGAAGCGCTTGAAGCACTACCTCGGGACCGGTACCGAGGAACCCGGCGTACTGGTGGAGATGGTGGTGGCCTGCTACCAACTGCGCGCCAATATCGACGGTGTGGAAGCCGAGATCCTGCAACGGCTCCAGGATGTCCGGCCCACCTCCGCCCTCGGGGAGGAACTGGCCACCCGATTGGCGATACCCACCGGCGCAGCCGACCGCATGCTGGATCGAGCCGCCGCGCTGGATGATTACCCAGAGGTCCACTTCGCGCTCCTGGGCGGGGAGATCGACCAGCGCAAGGCGGATACGTTCATCGACAGCACCAAGACGCTTCCCGTCCTGGAGGCCCGGGCGGTACACCGCTCGATCCTCCCCGACGCACCGACGTTGACCTACCGGCAACTCAAGCACCGGCTCCGGGCGGCGGCATTGGCCGTCGACGGCGACCTCGCCCAGGAACGCCACGAGAAGACGTTGCCGGACCGGTCCGTCACGATGTCCGAAGCCGATGACGGCATGGCGTACCTGACGTTCTTCCTGTCCGCTACCGACGCGACCAAGGCGATGTCGGTGCTGGACGCGCTGGCCGTCAAGGACGGCCCGGAGGACGATCGCCGGATCGGGGCGCGACGGGTGGACGCCTTCATGAGGATCATCGACCAGATCCTCAACTCCGGTCGCACCCCGGACGGCGACCCGGTGCCGACCCAGCACCGCAAGCGCCCCCACCTAGTGTTCACCGTCGCCCAGTCCACGCTCGACGGCGAGGACGATGCCCCTGGGTACCTCGCCGGGTATGGTCCGCTGGCCGCCGATATCGTCCGCCACCTGGCCACCCGGGGCGAGGGCGACTCCTCCGTTCCAGCAGCACCTGCACCAGCACCCGCACCGCCTCCGAACGGCCCTACTCCTGACGACGGCACACAGCGCGAGGCCACCCAGAACCACGCGAACCCGAGCGGGACGACTCCGCATGAAGCGGCCCACGGCGCTCTACGCCAGTCCGGTCCGGCCAATGGGACTCCACGCGACACCTCCCCGGCCCATGCGAACCCGGGCGAGCCACAGCCCCGGCCCTCGGGGCACGCCGGTCTCCTCTTCCGCCCGCTGCCGACGTGCGCTGCCAACGGCACGCTGCTACCGACGCCCCGGGCCGCACGAGGCCGCCTGACCGGTGATTTCGATGATGACCCGGTAGCGGCGCTGGAGGGGCTCGGGGTCCTGGCCTCCGATGCCTACCAGCCCGGTGCCGAACTGCGCGAGTACATCCTTGCCCGGGACGTCACCTGCCGGTTCCCCACGTGTCAGCAACCGGCGCGCCGCTGCCAGATCGACCACATCGTGGCGTTCGAGCAGGACAAACCCGCATGGACGCAGACCCACCACGGCAACCTTCACCTCCTGTGCGCCCGGCATCATCAGTTGAAGACGGCCGGCGTCTGGTCCGTGAGCCGGGATCCGTTCACCGGCGACACTCATTGGACGTCTCCACTCGGCTACCGCTACACCCGGCGCGCCGAGGTGGTGGACCCGAGCCATCACCTGCCGGCCTTGCACGCCGCACTCCGGCAGATGGAAGCACACCACGCCGATGACCACGCCCTGCACGCGAAGCCGGCGCCGGTGGATGCCGGTCTAGCGCCGGACGACCAGTGGCAGGCGGCCGGCCACCACCGCTCGAAGGCTCCTCGGTCGCCCGCCAAGCCGCGCGTCTCGGTACTCCGTCAGGTCGAGGAATCGATCCGGCGCAGCCTGGAGGAACAGCAGGAAGCCGAGGAGAACGGGCACACCGAGCCCAGGTTTCCCAGCACGACCGATCCGCCGCCGTTCTAGGCCGGCGGCTCCGGCCCGCGCCGTCGTTCATGACCGCCGGCCCCGGCCCAGCCGCACCGTCGTTCATGGCCGCCGGTCCCGGCCCAGCCGCGCCGTCGTTCATGACCGCCGGCCCCGGCCCAGAGCCCAACCGCGCCGTTCGCGGCTGGTACCCGGTATCAGTGGTGCCCGGTGTCAGTACAGCGCGACGGCGAGGTCCCGCCGTGCCTTGAGCAGTTCCGGAGAGTCCTCCGGGACCATCAGGAACAACTCCAGCAGGCGTTTCCGTGCGCGTTCCCGCTCATCGCCGGCGGTCACCCGCACCACCGAGATGAGCCTGTTGAAGGCCTGCTCGAACTGACCGCTGGCGGCTTCGACATCGGCTGCCGCCAGGTGTGCGTCCACGTCGCCCGGGGCGGCTTGGGCCACCGTGGTGAGCACCTGTTGGATGTCCACGCCGGTCAACCGCCGCCCCAGTTCCACCTGAGCCAGCCCCGCCTTGGCCTCGGTGTCGGCGGGGTTCTCCTTCAACGCTTGCTCGAAGGCGGCCGCAGCCCCGTCCAGGTCGTCGTTCTCGATCGCGTCGTAGGCGGCCTGGATGTGCGGAGGGAGCGGTTCTTCGGCTTCCTGCTGTTCCTGACCTTCCTCGCCCGCGGCGTCGGCGACCCCTTCGATCCGTCCGGTGACCCCGTTCTCCGCAGCGACCCGCAGCACCTCGTCGATCACCGCGCGGATCTGCTCCAACGGTTGGGCACCCTGGAACAGCGGTAGCGGCTGCCCCTTGATCACCGCCAC
>CALKWS010000345.1 GCA_938004115.1 uncultured Ruaniaceae bacterium | reverse complement strand
CAGATCCTGCTCGCACACGACCGTTGGGACCAGGTGGCGCTGCTCACCGGCAACGACGACGCGATCGTGCACGACCTGATCACCCCCTACCGGCGCACCGTTGCCGGCCAGCAGCGCGAGGTCCGGGCGACCGGCGGGCTCCTGGGGCAGTGGGCGGTGGGCACCAGGGCCGCCGTGCGCCAGTTGGAGCGGGCGAACGCGGCCGTGGCCGCCGGGTCGGTGCCGGTGGACCTCCTCGCGGAGGCCAGTGCCATGGTGGAGGTCAACGATGCGGTGTTCGACGTCGCCCACAACTTCTTCGGCTGCGTCCCCGGGGTCAACGAGGTGCTGCGCCAGCAGGGCCTGGTCGGTACGGCCAACACCCTGGGCACCGATGCCCTGTCCCCCGGGCAGAGCGAGTTGATCACCGCAGTGCGCGAGCGTTTCCCCGACCTGCTGGACGAGGAGTTCATCGCGGCTCACCGCGATTCCTGGCTGAACTCCTGACGATCAGCGCGCCACAACACGCGTTGGGGGCCGAGCATCGGATGCTCGGCCCCCAATCGTTTGCCCGGATCAGTCGCAGGCGTTGTCCTGCCCTGGAGTGGCGGTGCTGACGCTACGCAACTCACCCTCACACCGGCTGAACGATCCGCTGCCGGGGGCGCCCTGCCAGGAGTGTCGGTCGACCACAGTCCCCTGGTGGTCGGCAAGCCGAACGTCATCGTTCCCGGTGAGTTTCACCTGCAACTCCGACTGCTCCACGAGCAGGATCTCTCCTGCCTCCAGTTCGACCTGGTCGAAGGTGAACGAGCCTTTGTTACCGGTCACCGTCCAACCCTCGAGGCTGACCGTTCCGGCTCCGGCGTTGTGCAACTCGACCCAACTCTGACCTTGGGGCCGGATCTCGTTCAAGACGACTTGGGGCTCGGTTGGGACTTCGCCACGGACCAGGTTGACGAGGTCTGTGTCCCGATGCGGTGAGGTGGCCCCGGTGTTCAGCACCTCCTCAGCGATCTCCCACCATCCGAACTGTTCCAGGTAGACCAGGTCGAACACCATGATCCCGTGGGTCTTCTCGATAGCCATTTCCATCGCCCGCTGGAACCGGTCCGGGTCACCCGCGTACTGATTCAGATACAGGCTGGCATAGGTGATGTTCGCGAGGTCCACGGCTTCCATCGCCATCTCGGCAGACCCTTCAACGCTGTACCAGTCGGCGGGCTGGCCGGAGGCGATGGCCTCGGCCTTGGTCACGTCTTCGAAGTAGGTCCCGGCCATGAAGAAGTCGAGGTGCTCGGCGTACCCGGTCGAGCCATAGTCGGGGCTCGCCCAATCGTACGGAGGTTGGTAGTTCTCACTGCCCCAGTTCACGCCCTCTTGCCAGTAGAGCTCGTACCAGGCGCCCGCGTAGATGGAGAATTGAACCATCGGGTCAAGGCTTCGCACATACTCGCTCATGTCCGCGACCGCGTCCGTGATGACCGCTGCGCGGAACTCGATCCATTCCGGAAAGAGCGGTCCGCGTTCGATCGTCTGGTCGGTCTCGGTGAACTGGATCTCGAAGATGTCCTCCGGCCAGTTCTCCACTTCGTGTCCGATTCGCTCCTCGAATGCGGAGCGGCTCTCCTCGGAGAAGTCGGCGAACTGGTTCGAGTACCGCGCCCGGTCGAAAACGATGCCGTCGAGATCGTAATTCGTCACCAGTTCCTCGACGACGGAGTGGACGTACGTGCGCACGTCTTCGTTGAGCGGATTGACGAAGGTCGCTCCGGTCCGATCAGAATCCCCCGCCCGGACGAATCGTGTTTCGGTCTGGTCCCAGGCAATCTCTGCACCGACTCGTGCATTGGCATCCAGCCAATGGCGCGCCGCGGCGTTGCCTGACAAGACCACTCCGTCCTCAGGGACTTCCATCGGCGGCGAGTCATGTGTGTTGCGGTCCCGGTAATCGGTGACGACACCGTCGACGACAGCGACCTCCGTTCCCCAGCGGTTCGCGGGCGAAACGTCGTACCGGTCTGGGGTGTAGACGACCAACTGACCCGCGCCGCGCTCAATGTTGAATCCCGCGATCGGGTACGTCTCCGAGCCGGCCTGCGCCATGCGCTGTCCCTCGTAGTAGACGGTTTGCCACTCGGGGTTATCGAAGGCGGGGCCTTCCTGGGTCTGGAGGATGCCCTGTGAGAACGTATTGATGTTCGCGTGCACCTCGATGTCGTGGCGCTC
>CALKWS010000344.1 GCA_938004115.1 uncultured Ruaniaceae bacterium | reverse complement strand
GCGGCCTCCCGCCCCTCAGCCGAGTGTCACCAACCTGATGGCCGAGTACAGCTAGTCAGCCAGCGCGCGGGTAAAGAAGTCCGCGGCGTCCTGTTGCATCATCGGGGTCATCCGGTGGGGCTCGTCGAACCAGGCGCTGCTGTAGTCCACCTGGTGCGGGCTGTGGGCCTGCAGCATGGCATCGGCCTGCGTCATGCCCGCGGTGGTGAACAGTTCGTCCCGGCGAGCGTACTGGACCCGCATGACCTGCCTGCGGGGCGCCCGGGTGGGGATGAGTGGCCAGTCGGCGTACTGGCGCAAACCCGGGATGTACACCAGCCAGGAGTGGGAGTCCAGGTGCGTGGGGATGAGGGAGTCGAAGGTGAACATCATGCCCGCCACCAGGTGGGCCCGGATGTGCGGGCTGAGCGCAGCCAGCATCATCGCCCGGCCCCCGCCCCCGGACAGCCCCATGGTGCCGATCCTGGTGGGATCGATCCCGTCCATCGACCGCAGTACGGTCAGCGCCGCCAAGTCATCGTGGGCCACCATGCCGGCGAGGGTGGTGCCCAGCATGGTGGCGGTCTTGGCGACGGTGTGCTCGTGGTCGGCCGCGAGCGAGTTGTAGATCCGTTCCGGGGTGGCCGGGGTGCCCTCCTCCCGCCACAGGGCCATCTGCCCGCGCAGGTGGAGCGCCGAACGCATCGGCGGCGGGTCGAAGGTGAACCGGCGGCTGCCCCAGGCGAACGCGTCGTGGGCGAGCACCGCGAATCCCTGGGCGGCCAGGTGGTTGGCCACCGCGTGCCCGCCGTACATCCTCGCCCGCAGTGCGCCGGCCTCGGAGGTGTTGGCCGCGCCCAGATCCACCAGCCGCTCTGCGCCGACGTACTTGTTACCCGAATGGCAGTGCATCAGCACGATCGCCGGCAGCGGTCCGGTGCCCTGCTCCGGGGTGCACAGGTAGGCCTGCGTCCTGGGCCCGTACCCCAGCTGCCAGGACAGGAGTTGGGTGCGCACGCCGTCGGCCGTGCTGGTCCGGCCGTACCGCAGCGGTACCTGCTCCGGTGGGGTGGGTGGTCGTAGCACGTCCCACAGGCCGCCGCCGGTGGCCGGTGGTGCCTGGTCGAGGTAGGCCGGCCAGTCCTCGTATCCGCCCAGGGCGTTGACGCGCTGCACGCTCATGCGCCCTACCTTCGCACCGTTCAGCGCGTCGCTGGCAAGCGGACCACTCTCGGCCCTGGATTCCGGCGCCCCCGGCGCGATTCGAACGCGCGACCTACCGCTTAGGAGGCGGTTGCTCTATCCCCTGAGCTACGGGGGCCGGTGCGAGCGTGCCGGCGGGCCGGCACGGATCGCCCACCGATCGTATGGCACATGCCCGCGCCCGCGGTAATCGGGCACCCGCTCGGCGCCCGTTCGGTCCCCAACGCCGCTAGCCACCGCCTGCGGGCCGCCCGCCAAACGCCACCACCCGCCACCCGCCAGCGCCGCCACCCACCAACGCCACCCCGCCACCGAAGCCAGCGTTAGTCGGCTGAACCTTTGCGCAAAGTCGATCGATGCTGACTTCGGCGAGCGGCTCGCGGGACTGCGGGCTCGGGGGGCGAGGCGCGCGGTCCGCGGGACGGCAGGCTCGGGGGCGAGGCGCCCTGCTCGCGGAACGACAGGCTCGGGGGCGAGGCGCGCGGCTCGCGGAACGGCCGGCTCGGCGCCAAAGGCGAACAGGCTCGCCGCCCGAAAAGTCATGCCTACGCACACCGAACCGGCCGGCAACCGCCGAACCGTCGCCCTTCCCGGTGCCCTTCTGTGACAATCGCTATGCAGGGCCCACCACCCCGGGCCCGGCCGCACCGGCTCCCGCACCACCCCGGCGGACCGGACGAAGCGAAGGAGTATCGATGCCACAGCATTTCCTGATGTGCCCGCCCACGCACTTCACCGTCAGTTACCAGATCAACCCGTGGATGAACGCGAAGGTCGCCACCGACGCCGACCGAGCGGTACGCCAGTGGCAGGTGCTGCGCGATACCTACCTGGACCTGGGGCACACCGTCGACGTGATCGACCCGCTGCCGCAGTACCCGGACATGGTGTTCGCCGCGAACGGCGCCACGGTGATCGACGGCATCGCCTACTCCGCGAAGTTCCGCCACAACGAACGCGCCGGTGAGGCCCCGGCCTACCTGGACTGGCTGGTGGCCGCCGGTTTCACCCCGGTGCACGCCACGGAGACCAACGAGGGCGAGGGGGACCTGCTCCACGTGGGCGGCATGATCCTGGCCGGCACGGGCTTTCGCACCTCCACCGCCGCCCACCACGAGGCCCAGGAGGTGTTCGGCCTCCCGGTGGTCTCCCTGCAACTGGTGGACCCGCACTTCTACCACCTGGACACCGCCCTGACGGTACTGCGCGAGGACCTGATCGCCTACTATCCGCCGGCGTTCTCCACCGGTTCCCAACGCGTGCTGGCCCGGCTGTTCCCGGACGCGATCGTGGCCACCGAGGCCGACGCCGGCGCCCTGGGCCTGAACGCCGTCAGCGACGGCACGCACGTGGTCCACGCACCCGCGGCAACGAACCTGGCCGCCCAGATCCGCGAGCGCGGCCTGGAGCCGATCGCCGTGGACACCTCCGAACTGCTCAAGGGTGGCGGCGGTGCGAAGTGCTGCACGCTCATCCTGCGCGCGGCCGACGACGACGAAGCCCGCGCAGCCGCACACGTCACCTCCCGGCAACTCGCCCCGGGCGGCACCGGGAACGGAACCGACCGGGGCCCCGTCCCCGGCACCCGCACACACCCCGCTCACTGACGAGGAGGTCAGCCATGCCCAGCAACCGCACCACCGCCCAGCACCCCTCACCCAGCGCGCTGGCACCCAACTACCACCCACTGGACATCCAGGTGGCCCACGCCGAGGGGGCACTGGTCACCGACACCGCCGGCAACCAGTACCTGGACTGTCTGGCCGGCTACTCGGCGCTGAACTTCGGCCACCGCCACCCGCACCTGGTCCGCGCGGCGAAGGAGCAGCTCGACCGGCTGACCCTCACCTCCCGGGCGGTGGACCATGACCTGCTGCAGCCCTTCGCCCGGGCCGTAACCGACCTGACCGGCACCGAGATGCTGCTTCCGATGAACACCGGAGCGGAAGCCGTGGAGACCGCGATCAAGACCGCCCGCAAGTGGGGTTACGAGGTCAAGGGCGTCCCGGCCGGCAGCGCCGAGATCATCGTCGCCGAGGGCGCCTTCCACGGCCGCACCACCACGATCGTCTCCGCCTCCACCGACCCCCAGGCCCGGGAGGGCTTCGCCCCGTACACTCCCGGATTCGTCGTCGTACCGTTCGGGGACGCCGCCGCGGTGCGGGAGGCGATCACCGAGAACACGGTGGCCGTCCTGGTGGAACCGGTGCAGGGCGAGAACGGGGTGATCATCCCCCCGGAGGACTACCTGCCGCAGTTGCGGCGGATCTGCGACGACACCTCCACCTTGCTGGTGCTCGATGAGATCCAGTCCGGCCTGGGGCGCACCGGCGCCACGCTCACCCAGGACCTCGCCGGGGTCCGGGCGGACCTGACCACCCTGGGCAAGGCGCTGGGCGGGGGCATCCTGCCCGTCTCGGCGGTGGTGGGGCGGGCCGATGTGCTCGGGGTGATGACACCGGGAACTCACGGATCTACCTTCGGCGGGAACCCCCTGGCGTGCGCCGTGGGGATCGCCGTCACCGAACTGCTGGCCACCGGTGAGTTCCAGGCACGGGCGCGGGAACTGAGCCCGTTGCTGGCCGAACCGGTCAAGGAACTGGTCGCCGAGGGACTGTTGACCGACGCCCGGGTGCTCGGGTTGTGGATGGGGGTGGATGTGGCCGGAGCCTCCGGGCGGGAGGTCAGCATGCGCCTCGCCGCCAGCGGCATCCTGGCCAAGGAGACCGGCGGGAACACCATCCGGTTCGCCCCGCCCCTCACCGTCACGGCCGAGGACCTGCAGCGCCTGACCGACGCGCTCGGCCAGGTGCTGCGCGAGGACCGGGGGCCCGGCGAGGCGTAGTCACCGCGGGCACGGGTCAGCGCGAGGACGGGTCAGCGCGACGGCTCGCCGACGCAACGGCGGGTCAGCGCCGGCGCTTCCAGTTGAACGCGTGCTCCTCGGGATCGTCCTGGGAACTGGTGGGCACCACGAGCACAGGGCAGGCCGCATGGTGCAGCACCGTCTGGGAGGTGGACCCGAGCAGCATCCCCGCGAACCCGCCGCGGCCGCGTGAGCCGACCACCACCAGGTCCACGGCGGTGGAGAACTCCGACAGCAGCGCCGCCCCGGTGCCGTCCAGAGCGTGCCGGCGCACGGTCACCGACCGGCCCTGACTCGCCCGGTCCACGGTGACGTCCAGACCGGCCTTGACGTCGGCGAGCAGTGTCTCCCGGTCCACCCCGGAGGGCAGCCAGCCGAGCAGTCCGGCCCCGGCGCCCATGGGCACGCCCACCACGGCCGTCAGTTCGGCGTTCCACCGTTCGGCCTCGTCGATCGCCACGTCCAGGGCGAGTTTGGCCGATTCGGACCCGTCCACGCCCACCACGATCCGGCGCACCGGCACCGGCAGGGAGTACTCCTCGTCCTGCTCCTCCCGGTGCGGCACCACCACGGTGGGGCAATGGGAGTGCGCGGGCAGCGCAGAGGACACGGTGCCCAGGATCCGCTCGGCGAAGCCGGACCGTCCGCGGGTGCCGACGACGGCGAGGCGCACCTGGGCGGACAGGTCCACCAGCACCCCGGCGGCATCGCCGGTCTCCAGGGAACTGGTCACCTGCACGTTCGCGCCCTGGCAACGCGCGGTCGCCTCATCGAGTACCGCTTGGGCGCCTTCCCGGATGGCGGTGTCATCCAGGGTGGCGTAGCCGCCGTCGATGGTGCCCGCCGCGAAGGTGGGTAGCGCGTACGCGCACACCAGGTGCAGGTTCCAACCCGATTGGCCGGCGTGCGCCAACGCCCAGTCGAGCGCGTTCAAACTAGCCGCCGAGCCGTCGACTCCGACAAGAATCGTGGGTTCGCGTTCCATACCAGTCAACCCCCAGGTTTTGGGATGTGCTTGACCATTGTGCTACATCGCCACCCGAATGTGGTGGGGGTCTCGACTTATTGTTCGGTGTGTCCCGGAACGTGGACTCCGCCGTCGTCCGATGGGCGCGGTCGGCCATGCGCTGGGCCGCGAAATTCGCCCGGACACGCAACCGGCCCGCCCCAGTGCGGGACGGGCCGGTGTGCAATGTCGATGGTGGCCTCGAGGCATCCGAGGCAAGGCATCCGGATGGGGCGTTACCCCACCAACCGGTGCGGCCTTACTCCACCACGCGGGAAGGGGCCTTACTCCACCACGCGGATGAACGTGGGGCTGCCGCGGTACATGCCGCTCTCGTGCAGCGGGGTGCCGGGGTTGCGGGCGGCGATGTGCTGGCCGTTGCCGGTGTAGATGCCCACGTGTCCGGGCCACCAGACCAGGTCGCCGGGCCGGGCCTCGGCGGCCGAGACCACCCGGCCGGCGTTGCGCTGGGCGCTGGAGGACCGGGGGATGGAGACCCCCACCTGGGCGAAGACGTAGGCGGTGAAGCCGGAGCAGTCGAACCCGGCCGGGCTGGAGCCGCCGTAGACGTACGGAGTGCCCACGTAGCGCCGGGCGATGTCCACCACGGCCGATCCGGAGCCGGAGGCGGTGGAGACGTTCTCTTCCGGAGCGCTGGTGGTTTCCGCCTGGTCCTGCTGCTGCTCCTGCTGCGGAGCCGTGCGGGTCCCGGTCCGGGCCGCGGGCGCCGTGTCCCTGGTCGGCCGCTGCACGGTGGGAGTGGGCGGCGGGGGCGGCGGGGGCGCTTCGGAGGAGACGACGGCGGCGGTGAAGCTCCACTCGACGTCCGCGTCCACCGACACGGTCGGGGAGGTGGCCACCGAGTCCCGCTTGGTGTCCGCCGCAATGTTCGCCAGGGTTCCGGCACCGGAGGGAGAGGTGGAAACCTCGGGGACGGCCGCGGCGCTGGAAGCACCCATCGTGAGCGCCAGCCCGGAGGAGGCGACGACCGCGAGGGCCCGTTTACCGGTGACGCCTGTGACTGCGTTGCCGAAGGCGGTCAGTGGAGTAGAAGGCCGGCACGCTGCGCGGTGCCGCGCCCTTGTTGTCCGTTCAGTCAAGTTCGTTCTCCGTGACGCCTACGAGGTCAGCTGTCGGGTTCGGGTGGGAGATTCACCCGGTCTTCCTGGTTACCCAGGTGGGACTTCACCCCGAGGCGCTTGCGCGCCAGAAGGTTGGGTCCCCCGCCCCTGTCATTGCTACGTCGGGACCTGCTGGCGGTGACAGGGTTCGGCGTCCGCCTGCAAGTACTCGTTGATGGAGGGATCAGCGAGCGGCTCCGACGTTACCCCAGCCGACTGACAAAAGTCACATTCCGGTCACGACACGTTTCGTGAATTAGTTCACACCGAGTTGCGAAGCGCTGCCGGTTGCCCTGTGGCCGGTGCGCTGACCTGCGCGGACGCTTGTTTCAAGGGTCCGGGACGGGTCAGGCGGCGGTGGTGACGAACAGGTGCGCAGCGTCGTCCTCGGCGAGTTCCAAGGTGCCCTCGCCCACGGTGACGCGGATGTCGTCGCCGTCGGCGTGCGCCTCGAAGTCCACACCCGGCGCGAGTCCGATTCGCTCGAACTCCGCCAGCAGGGGCACGTCCACTTGCAGTGGTTCGCCGATGCGAACCAGAGCGAAAGTTGCCGGTTGCGGGCCGACGTTGGCGGACAGGGTGGTGCCGGGAAGTTTGGCGACACCGGGCGTCTGCCCGGTGGCCTCATCCGGCCCCGGGATGGGGTTGCCGTACGGGTCGTGGCTCGGGTGGTCCAGCAGGTCCAGCAGTTGCTTCTCCACCCGGCCGCTCATGACGTGCTCCCACCGGCAGGCCTCTTCGTGCACGTAGGGCCAGTCCAGCTTGATGACGTCGGTGAGCAACCGTTCGGCGAGCCGGTGCTTGCGCATCACCTGGGTCGCCCGTTGCAGCCCCAGGTCGGTCAACTCCAGGTGCCGGTCGCCGGAGACCACCATCAACCCGTCCCGCTCCAGGCGGGCCACGGTCTGGGACACGGTCGGACCGGAGTGACCCAGCCGTTCGGCGATCCGCGCACGCAGCGGCACCACGCCGTCTTCGATCAACTCGAACACGGTCTTCAGATACATCTCGGTGGTATCGATCAGGTCACTCACGAGCCCGTCCTTGATGGTCGCCGCTGCAGATCCCAAGCCTAGTGGGACGGGGCGCCCGATGGGTGCGGCTCCTGGGATGATCGGACCATGGCCGACTCCCCCCTCGTGATCCCGCCCTCGATGCTGCCCGCCGACGGACGGTTCGGCGCCGGCCCGTCGCGGATCCGCGACGCACAGATGGACGCGCTGCACGCCGTCGGCGCCACCCTGCTGGGCACATCCCACCGCCAGCCGCCGGTGCGCCACCTGGTCCAGCGCGTACAAGAAGGCCTGCGCCAACTGTTCAACGCCCCTGAGGGGTATGAGGTGGTGCTGGGCAACGGCGGCGCCTCGGCGTTCTGGGATGCTGCCGCCTTCGGGCTGATCCGCGCTCGCTCCCAGCACGTGGACACCGGGGAGTTCGGCGCGAAGTTCGCCGCGGTGACCGCCGGCGCACCGTTCCTGGACGAGCCTCAGGTGCTCACCGCCCCTGCAGGTCAGGCGCGCGAACCCGAGGCTGCGGCGGGCGTGGACGCCTACTGCTGGACGCACAACGAGACCTCCACCGGGGTGCTCACGCCGGTGCGGCGGGTGGACGACGACGAGGCACTCATGGTGGTCGACGGCACGTCCGCGGCCGGCGGGGTGGGCGTGGACCTGACGCAGGTGGACGCCTATTACTTCGCGCCGCAGAAGGCCCTGGGGTCAGACGGTGGGTTGTGGTTGGCGCTGCTGTCGCCCGCCGCGATCGACCGGATCGAGGAACTGCGCACGCGTTGGACTCCGGCGTTCCTGTCCCTCCCGGCCGCGCTGGCCAACTCCCGCCAGCACCAGACCACCAACACCCCGGCGCTGGCGACGTTGCTGCTGATGGCCGAGCAGATCGACTGGTTGCTGGACCAGGGCGGGCTGGACTTCGCCGCGCGCCGCTGTGCAACGTCCTCGGGGCTGTTGTACGACTGGGCGGAGGGCCGCGAGTTCGCCGCGCCCTTCGTGGCCGAGCCGGCCCACCGGTCCCCCGTCCTGGTCACGATCGACTTCGCCGATGGGGTGGATGCAGCCACGGTGGCCGCGACGCTGCGGGCCAACGGGATCCTCGATGTGGAGCCCTATCGCAAACTGGGTCGCAACCAGTTGCGTGTGGGAACCTACCCCTCCGTACCGCCGGAGGACGTGGCTGCGCTGATCGCCTGCGTGGATTACGTCGTCGAGCATCTCGGTTGAGCGGCTTGCCCCGTGAGGGCCCGATCATCGAGATGCCGGTGACGGTAGGCGCGGCTCAGACCGCCCCGGCGTCCACGCTCTGCTGCGCCTTCACCTCGTCCCGCGCGCGCTCGGGCTCGAGGCTCTCGTTGCGGTGCTGCAGCACCAGGTGGGGCCGCTGGCGCAGCCGGTAGCGCACCCGCACCTCCTCGCGCTTGGCGGTGACCAGGGCGGCGATGACGGACACCAGGATCGCGGTGACCGCACCCACCCCGATCGACCAGCGCGCACCCCAGGTCTCGGCGATCCACCCGACGATCGGGCCGCCGACCGGGTTGCCCGCGAAGAACACCACCAGGTACAGGCTCATCACCCGGCCGCGGATGGCCGGGTCGGTGGTGGTCTGGATCGCGGCATTGGCGGAGGTGAGCATGGTCAGGGAGAAGAACCCCACCGGGATGGCGCTGATCGCGAACAACTCATAGGTGGGCATCACCGCCATGAGGGCGGAACTGACGCCGAAGCCGAACGCGGCGGCCAGCACCAGGCGCAGCCGGGGGCGCTTGCGCCGGGCCGCCATCAGCGCCCCGAAGAGGGAGCCGATCGCCAGCACCGAACCGAGCACACCGTACTCCCCGGCGCCCATGCCGAACTCATCGTGCGCCATCGCCGCGGAGGTCAGTTGGAACTTCAGGCCCAGGCCGCCCACCAGGAACACCACGATCATGATGGTGATGATGTCGCTGCGTCCGCGCACGTAGGCCAGCCCCTCACGCAACTGGCCCTTGGCCCGCTTGGTGGGTTCGCGCTGCTGCAACTGGTTGGCGCGCATGGCCAACATCGCGCCGATCGTGGCGGCGAAGGTGATCGCGTTGATGACGAACACCCAGCCGGTGCCCACCGCGGCGATCAGCAGGCCGGCCACACCCGGGCCCACGAGCCGGGCGGCGTTGAAGGAGGCGGAGTTCAACGCCACCGCGTTCGCCAGCGACGAGGCCGGGACGATGTCGGAGACGAACACCTGCCGGGCGGGGGCATCGAAGGCGCTGAAGACGCCCAGCGCCAGGGCGAAGAAGTACACGTGGAACACGGTGGCGGTGCCCAGCAGGACCAACGCCCCCAGGCCCAGGGCGAGCAGGCCCATTGCGGCTTGGGTGGTGATGAGCATCTTGCGACGGTCCACCCGGTCGGCGATGAGGCCCGCCAGCGGACTGATGAAGATGACGGGGAGGAACTGCAACCCGGTGACGATACCCACGTGCACGGCCGAGCCCTCGGGAAGCACGGCCAGCACCAGCCAGTCCTGCGCTACCCGCTGCATCCAGGTGCCCACGTTCGCGACGAGGGCACCGAAGAACCAGATCCGGTAGTTGAACAGCCGGAGGGAGGAGAAGATCGAACCCACTAGTTGTAGAGCCTCCTGAGGATCTTTTCGGCTTCGATGAGGGTGGCCCGCTCTGCGGGGGTGAGCGCGGCGAGTCGCTGGGACAGCCATAGGTCCCGACGGCGGCGGGTTTCCTGGACCAACGCGGTGCCGGTCTCGGTGGGGGCGATGAGCACCTGGCGACGGTCTTCCGGGTGGGGTGTGCGCTCCACCAACCCGGCGTCGATCAGCGCCTGCACGGTCCGGGTCATGGACGGCGGGCGAACATGCTCGCGCTCCGCCAACTCCCCCGGGGTCTTCGGTCCCAGCGCCACCACCGTGCTCAGTACGGCGAACTGCCCGTCGGGCACGTCGCCGGAGCGCTGGGCGCGCAAGTTGCGGGTGAGTTTGAGCAGCGTCATGCGCAGCCGGGCGGGGAACCCGATGTCCGCGACCTTCGGGCCGGGATGCTTGGGCACATACGTCTCAGTCACGGTCAACCACTCTACTTCGTTAGTTACGCTAAGTAAAGTTATTGACCGTGGGTTTGCCGTGTAAAGACGCCCTTTACGCGCCTCTGCACGACGCTTGGGCGCCACCCAGCGCGGACCGGAGGAAGGCACCGACGGAGCCGGGGCTCATGGTGATGTCGGGCACGTCCACGTGCCACGCGCTACAACCGCCCAACTGGATGGTTTCGGCGGGGCTGGGACAACGGGCCGGCGCGGGCAGCGGCGAGCGCCGCAAGTGCCCAAATGGACGGTTCCGGCGACGCCGGGGCCACGGGGGCGCGGGCAGCCGTACACGCCCCAACCGCCCAAATGGACGGCTCCGGCGGGACCGGGGCCGCCGCACACGCTACAACCGCCCAACTGGATGGTTTCGGCGACGCCCGCCCCGCCGCACGCGCCCTAACCGCCCAAATGGACGGTTCCGGCGGGACCGG
>CALKWS010000343.1 GCA_938004115.1 uncultured Ruaniaceae bacterium | reverse complement strand
ACGTCACCGCGGTCCTCGCCCCCGAGCACGCCGGGTTGACGTCGCTGGACCTGGCCGCACGGTTGCACCCCACGGCCGCGGTCTGCGGCACCCCGACAGCCGATTCGGCCGAGGTGATCGCCGAACACGAGCAGATGGACCGGGGGCGGTACGCCGGCCCGGTGGGCTGGATCGGGGCCGACGGCGACGGCGAGTGGGGCATCGCGTTGCGGTGTGCGCAGGTGGAGCCCTCCGGGCGGGACCTGCGGCTGTTCGCGGGTTGCGGGATCGTGGCCGCCTCCGACCCGGAGGCGGAGTTGCGGGAGTCGGAGGCGAAACTGGCGCCGATGCGCTCGGTGCTGGGTATGTGACACCTCAAAGACGGCGCTGCGTGCTGTTCGGGCACGACGCCGGCACTACTCGGCGCTGCGGTACTCCAGCAGCCCGACGACGTTGCCCGCTGGATCAGCGATCTCACCCTGCCACTCCACCGTTCCGGCCGGCCCAAGCGCGTCGTCGCGATGGGTGAACAGCGGCCGCGGTTCGACCAGGACGCGCCCGTGGGCTCGCATCCGGTCCACCTGCGCGACCAGATCTTCCACCTGTAGGTAGATAATCGCGCGCGGAGCCTTGGGATCGAGCATCAGGCGGGTGCCGCCAAGGTCGAAGAATGCCATCGCTGGCTCGTCGAAGCGGGCACTGGGCGGCGCGCCCAGCAGCTCGGAGTAGAACGCCACGGCGGCATCCATGTCAGTGACCCGCTGGGCGACCTGTCGCAGTCTCATATCAGTCCTTAGTTAGGTTACCTATGTGCGGTTCGTCATCCTAACATTGACGAATGACAACGAGGCACTCGGACCCCGCACCCGCCCCTAACCTGGACACTGCCCGGCTGCTGAACTCCGCCGCGATCCATCTGTTGCGTGCGATGCGGCCCGTCGATGCCGCCAGCGGCCTCACCCCGGCCCGCCTTAGCGCATTGTCGGTCCTGGTCTTCGGTGGTCCGTGCACGCTGACCCAGTTGGCCCGCGCCGAGGCGGTGACCGGACCGACGATGACCGGAATCGTTAGAGGTTTGGTCGACGCAGGCCTGGCGACACGGGCCCCACACGCGGACAACTCCCGGATGGTGACCATCTCGGCCACATCAGACGGCGAGGAACTCATGCGTGCGGCCGCGCAGCAGCGCCTGCACCGGATCGCCACGGAACTTGCGGCGATGGATCCCGAGCAACAGGATGCCATCGCCCGCGCAGCGCCGGCGCTGCGGGAGTTGTCCCGCCGGCTGCGCGAACGCGGCGCCTGAGCGCACTCGGGGCAGCCCACGCTGGACAGCCACTCACGGCAACTCACTTAACCGGGAGACGTCAGTCGCCGCTGACGGTCCCTTCGAGCACGGTGCCCCTCGTCACGGTGCGGGGCTGGTCGTCACCGCG
>CALKWS010000342.1 GCA_938004115.1 uncultured Ruaniaceae bacterium | reverse complement strand
AGTCGTGGTGCTGGGCGCCCAGTGGGGCGATGAAGGTAAGGGAAAGGCCACCGACCAACTCGGCTCGCGGGTGGACTACGTGGTGAAGTTCAACGGCGGCAATAACGCCGGGCACACCGTGGTGGTCGGGCAGGAGAAGTACGCACTGCACCTGCTGCCCTCCGGCATCCTCTCCCCGGGCTGTACCCCGGTGATCGCCAACGGTGTGGTGGTGGACCTGGAGGTGCTGTTCGCCGAGATCGACGGCCTGAATGCCCGCGGGGTGGACACCTCCAAGCTGCTCGTCTCCTCCTCCGCCCACGTCATCCCCAGTTACAACCGCACCCTGGACAAGGTGACCGAACGGTTCCTGGGGAAACGGCAGATCGGCACGACCGGCCGGGGCATCGGGCCGACGTACGCGGACAAGATGAACCGGGTAGGGATCCGCATCTCCGACCTGTTCGACCCCAAGATCCTGCGGGACAAGGTCGAGGGTGCGCTGGACCTGAAGAACCAGATCCTGCTGAAGATCTACAACCGGCGGGCGGCCGAGGTCGATGCGGTGGTGGACGAACTGCTCAGCTACGCCGACCGCCTGCGGCCGATGGTCGCCGACACGTCGCTGGTACTCAACGAGGCGCTCGACGCCGGCCGCACCGTGGTGTTCGAGGCCGGCCAGGCCACCATGCTGGATGTGGACCACGGCACCTACCCGTTCGTGACGTCGTCGTCGGCCACCGCCGGCGGGGCGGCCACCGGCTCCGGTGTGGGACCCACGCGGCTGGACCGGATCGTGGGCGTGATCAAGGCGTACACCACCCGGGTCGGTGAGGGCCCGTTCCCCACCGAACTGCACGACGACGCCGGTGAGTTCCTGCGCCAGGCGGGCGGGGAGTTCGGCACCACCACCGGCAGGCCCCGCCGGTGCGGGTGGTACGACGCGGTGATCGCCCGGTACTCCTCGCGGATCAACGGGTTGACCGACATGGTGCTGACCAAGCTCGACGTGCTCACCGGACTGGAGAAGATCCCGGTGGCCGTGGCCTACGACGTGGACGGGGCGCGGCACACCGAGATGCCGGTGGACCAGAGCGCCTTCCACCACGCCGTGCCGGTGTACGAGGAGTTCGACGGCTGGACCGAGGACATCTCCGCCGCGCGCCGGTTCGAGGACCTCCCGCCGGCCGCGCAACGGTACGTGCTGGCGCTGGAGGAGATGTCCGGTACGCGCATCTCCGCGATCGGCGTCGGGCCGGACCGGGAGGCCACGATCGTGCGCCACGACCTCCTGGACTGAGCCCGCGGCCGACTTCCGGCACCCGAACACCGGCCGAAGTCAGCATTGGTCGGCTGTCGGCGCGGCCTGGGCCG
>CALKWS010000341.1 GCA_938004115.1 uncultured Ruaniaceae bacterium | reverse complement strand
GATCAGGTGCGACGCTGCCCGGGTGTGACGCCGATCGGGTGCGACGCTGCCCGGGTGACCCAGCGGATCAGGGGTGGGCGCTGCGCCCGGTCAGCACCTCGCTGGGGGTGCCCACCGGGGCGGCGCGGTGCTCGGCCGGTTCCCGTGCCTGCTCCGTCGCCTTGGCCGGCCCACCCTGCTTCTTCACAGCGGCGGGCGGTCCCCCGGCGTCGTCTCCCGCGGTCGGTGTCGGTTCCGCGGACTGTGCCTTGCTCTGCCCGGGCGGCGGGGCCGGCCTGGCCCCGGTCAAACGGAACACGTCGAACACACCCTCGATCTGGCCCACGGCCCGCAGCACGTGGCCCAGGTGGGACGGTTCGGCCATCTCGAAGGCGAACCTCGAGATCGCCACCCGGTCCTGGGAGGTGGACACGTTCGCGGACAGGATGTTCACGTGGTTGTCCGAGAGGACCTTCGTCACGTCGGACAGCAGCCCGGCCCGGTCCAGCGCCTCCACCTGGATCTGCACCAGGAACACGCTCTGCGCCGAGGGTGACCACTCGACGTCCACGATCCGTTCTGGCTGGGCGCGCAGGCCGTGCAGGTTGCCGCAGTCCGCGCGGTGCACCGAGACGCCCGAGCCGCGGGTGACGAACCCGACAATCTCGTCCCCCGGTACCGGGGTGCAGCAGCGGGCCAGTTTGGTCAGCACGTCCGCGCCGCCCATCCCCGAGACGATGATGCCGGTCTCGGCGGGCCGCGACCTGGGCCGGGCGGAGCCGGGCCGGGTCACCTCGGCGATGTCCTCCTCCGCGCCGTCCTCGCCGCCGAGGTTGGCCACGAGCTTCTTCACCACGGTGCTCGCCGAGACGTGTCCCTCGCCGACGGCGGCGTAGAGCGAGGAGACGTCCTGGTGCTGCATCTCATCGGCCAGCACCACGAGCATCTCGTGGTTCAGCAGGCGCTGGATGGGCAGGTTCTGTTTCCGCAGCGCCCGGGCGATGGCGCTCTTGCCGTGGTCGATGGCCTCTTCACGGCGTTCCTTGGTGAACCACTGCCGGATCTTGTTCCGGGCGCGGGGGCTCTTGACGAAACCCAGCCAGTCCCGGCTCGGTCCGGCCCCTTCGGCCCGGGAGGTGAACACCTCCACGGTGTCGCCGTGCTCCAGGGTGGACTCCAACGGGACCAGCCGGCCGTTGACCCGCGCGCCCACCGTGCGGTGCCCGACCTCGGTGTGCACCGCGTAGGCGAAGTCCACCGGGGTGGAGCCGGAGGGCAGCGCGAGCACGTCCCCCTTGGGCGTGAACACGTATACCTCGGTGCCGGACATCTCGAACCGCAGCGAATCCAGGAACTCGCCCGGGTCGGAGGTCTCCCGCTGCCAGTCCACCAGTTGTCGCAGCCAGGGCATCGCATCGGCGTCCGCGCTCTTGCGTTTGCTGGCCCCGCGCGCGGCTTCCTTGTACTTCCAGTGCGCGGCCACACCGTACTCGGCGCGGCGGTGCATGTCGTAACTGCGGATCTGGATCTCCACCGGTTTGCCCGTCGGACCGATCACCGTGGTGTGCAGCGACTGGTACATGTTGAACTTGGGCATCGCGATGTAGTCCTTGAACCGGCCCGGGACCGGGTTCCAGCGGGCGTGCAGGGCGCCCAGCACTGCGTAACAGTCGCGCACCGATTCCACCAGGACGCGCACTCCGACCAGGTCGTAGATGTCGGCGAAGTCCCGTCCGCGCACGATCATCTTCTGGTAGATCGAGTAGTAGTGCTTGGGCCGGCCGGTCACGGTGGCCTTGATCTTGGCTGCCTTGAGGTCCTCGACCACATGGTCGCGGACCATGTTCAGGAACTCCTCACGCGCCGGCGCCCGCTCGGCCACCAGGTGCACGATCTCGTCGTACACCTTGGGATACAGGGTGGCGAAGGACAGGTCCTCCAGTTCCCACTTGATCGTGTTCATCCCCAGGCGGTGGGCCAACGGGGCGTAGATCTCCAGGGTCTCCCGGGCCTTGCGGGCCGCCGATTCCCGGTTCACGTACTTCCACGTGCGAGCGTTGTGCAGCCGGTCGGCGAGTTTGATCACCAGTACCCGGATGTCCCGGGCCATGGCGATGACCATCTTGCGCACCGTCTCTGCCTGGGCGGCCTCGCCGTACTTGACCCGGTCCAGTTTCGTGACGCCGTCGACCAGCAGGGCGATCTCCTCGCCGAAGTCGGTGCGCAGTTGTTCCAGGGAGTAACTGGTGTCCTCCACGGTGTCATGCAGCAGCGCCGCCGCGAGTGTGGCCGGGGGCAGGCCCAGTTCGGCCAGGATGGTAGCCACCGCCACCGGATGGGTGATGTAGGGGTCGCCGCTCTTGCGGGACTGCCCCTGGTGGGACTGCTGGGCCACCCGGTAGGCGCGTTCGATCACGGACAGGTCCGCCTTGGGGTGGTTGGCACGGACCACGGCCAGGAGCGGTTCGAGTGCTTTGGGGGTGGTGCTGGCCCGGGCGCCGAACCTACCCAGCGCCGAGCGCACCCGCGAACCGGGTACCACCGGGTCCGGGGTGGTGCTCGGGGTGCTGCTCACCGGCGCCTTTTCTTCCATCTTCCTATGGTACGCAACGGCGCGGTGATTAGCGGTATGCGCTCGGCCACGCAGGCCAGGGGCTCGGGTGCGGAGCCGGCGGACCTGGCCTCAGTCCCGCAGCAGGGTGTGCACCGGCCAGTCGGTCAACTTGTCGCGCCCGTCCAGGTCGGCCAGTTCCAGGAGCACGCCGACACCGGCGACCTCGGCGCCGACCCGCTCCAGCAGATGGGCCGCTGCCCGGGCGGTGCCGCCGGTGGCGAGCACGTCGTCCACCAACGCCACCCTGGTGCCCGGATGGATACCCACCCCGGACACTTCCAGTTCGGCGGAGCCGTACTCCAGGTCATAGCGCTGCCGGTGCACCGGGGGCGGAAGTTTCCCGGCCTTGCGCACTGCGAGCACGCCCGTACCCAGTCGCAGCGCCAGCGGCGCGGCCAGCAGGAAGCCCCGTGCCTCGATCCCGGCGACGGCATCGACATCGGGACCGAACAGTTCCGCCAGCCGGTCCACCGCGGCACTGAAGGTCACCTCATCGGCCAGCAACGGGGTGATGTCCCGGAAGAGCACCCCTGGTTCGGGGTAGTCGGGCACCTGCCGCATCCGCTGCCGGATCCGGTCTGCCAGCGAGGCGGGGATCACCGTTTCCTCCCCCGGCGCCGCTTGGGTTGGGCGGCCTGGCCCAGGTGCTCCCCGGCCACCAGGCCCCCGGCCCGGGCGGAGGTCAGCGACGAGTCGAGTTCCACACCCTCCTCCTGTGCCTGGGCGATGCGCCGTTCCCGAAGTTCCAGGACCTTCTCGGTGTGCCGCCGGACCGCCGGGTCCCGCTCCCGTAGCGCCACCTCGATCGGGGTGGCGATGAAGATCGAGGAGACGGTGGAGCAGGCCAGCCCGATGAACAGCGCCAGGGAGATGTCCCGCAGCGTGCCGGCGCCCATCAGGAACGCGCCCACGAACAGGATCCCGCCCACCGGTAGCAGCCCCACGATCGAGGTGTTGATCGAACGCACCAGGGTCTGGTTCACCGCAAGGTTCGCCGCCTCGGCGTAGGTGTACTTGGTCTGCTCCTGGTACAGGGTGGTGTTCTCCCGTACCTTGTCGAACACCACCACGGTGTCGTACAGGGAGTACCCCAGGATGGTCAGGAACCCGATCACCGAGGCGGGCGTCACCTCGAAGCCGATGAGCGCGTAGATCCCCACGGTGACGATCAGGTCGTGCAGCAGCGCCACCAGTGCCGCGACCGCCATCTTCCAGTGCCGGAAGTAGGCGGCCATCACCCCGGCGACCAGGACGAGGAAGATCAATCCGCCCTGGAGCGCCTGGGTGGTCACGTCCTGGCCCCAGGTGGGGCCGACGAAGGAACTGGTCACGTCGCTGACGGGGACCTGGTACGCCTCCGCCAGCAGTTCGCGCAACTGGGTGGTCTGGGCGTCGGTGAGTTCCTCGGTCTGCACCCGTACCGTGTCGGAGCCGATGTTGGACACCCGCGGCACCTGGTCGGCGTCCATCTGCGCCACCGCGTCGTGGGCCGGCTGCTGATCGGTGATCGCCGTCCCGGAGACGGTGAACTCCGACCCGCCGCGGAACTCGATACCGGGGTTCAGTCCGCGGATGCCCAGCACCAGCAGCGCACCGATCACCAGCGCCACGCCGATCGTGAGCCAGCGTCGCCGGTTCTGCACGATCGCGAACGACTTCTTCCCGGTGTACAGGTCATTACCGAGCTGGGAGAAGCTCCTCATCGCTCGTCCCCTTTCTGCACGCCGTTGGTACCGCGGGCGCTATCGCCCGGCTCCGGCCCGTCGGTACCGGCACCGTCAGCGGGGCTGGAGACGGTGTCGGCCGCCTGGGCGGAGACCGCTGCCAACGCTTCGGCGCGGCGGCGTTCGGCGATGGTCATCGACCTACCGGCCTCACGCTCGGCCCGGGAGCGGAACTGTCCCCGGCCCCGGTAGGCCGAGACCACGGCGCCCAGGTGCTCCGGGTCCAGGCCGGACATCCTCGACCCCTCCCGGAAGAACCGGGTGCGGATCAGCAGTTGCATGAAGGGGTGGGTGAAGAAGATGAACACGATCAGGTCGATCAGCGTGATCAGCCCGAGGGTGACGGCGAACCCGCGCACCCCGCCGACCGCGACGAAGTAGAGCACCACCGCACCGAGCAGGTTGACCGCGTCGGAGGCCAGGATGGTGCGGCGCGCTCGCTTCCACCCTTGTTCGACCGCATCGGGCAGCCGGCGACCCTCACGGACCTCATCGCGGATCCGCTCGAAGTAGACGATGAAGGAGTCGGCGATGATGCCGATCGCCACGATCAGGCCGGCCACACCGGCCAGGGAGAGGCGGTAGCCCATCTGCCAGGACATCAGGGCGATCACCAGATAGGTCATCAGGCCGCCCAGGGTGAGGCTGGCCAGGGAGATGATCGCCAGCGCGCGGTACTGCACCAGCGCGTAGACGACGACGAGGGCGAGCCCGATCAGCCCGGCGAGCAGCCCGCGCTGGAGCTGCTCGGAGCCCAGGGTCGCCGAGATCTGTTCCTCGCTCTGCACCTCGAACTCGATCGGCAGCGCACCGAAGTTGAGCTGGCTAGCCAGTCGCTGGGCGCTCTCCCGGGTGAGGTTGCCGCTGATCTCGGCCGATCCGCCCGGGATGGGTCGTTCGACCGTGGGGGCCATCAGCACCAGGCCGTCCAGCACCATGGCGAACCGGTGGGTGCCGGCGGCCTGGTACTCCGGTTGGGAGATGCGCCGGGTCACCTCCAGGAACTTCTCCGCGCCCTCGGAGTTGAACTGCATGGAGACGGCGTAGTCGTTGGTGACCACCCCGCCCTCGGTGACGCGGAAGCCGGAGCTGGCGCTCTCGATGTCCGTGCCGGGGATCTCCATCGGACCGAGGATGAACTTGGAGGTGCCGTCCACGGCGCAGGCCACCAGGGCGGCGTCCGGATCGTCCCCGCCGCCGCCGATGAGGTTCTCCGGGTCGGTGCAGTCCAGGGTGTAGAAGTCGTACAGCACCTGCTCGGTGACCCAGGCCTGGTCCGAGGCGTTCTCCGGTTCGCTCAGCGGGGTGTCGGACAGTTCGCCGTCGCCGTCCAGGTCCGCAGCGTCACGGGCGGCGGCCTCGATCTCCTCCGCCGTCGCGCGCGGCTCCTCCTCGGGTGTTTCGCCCTCGGTGGCCCCGTCGCCCTCCTCGCCGCTGCCGTCGTCGTCGGTGGTGGCCGTGGTGGTGCCGCCCGCGGCCGGTCCGTCGGCAGTGGTGTCGTCGCCCTCGTCGTCCGTACCGTTCTCGGTGCCGTCGGTCTGGCCGGTTGAGTCCTCGGCGTCCTCTTCCACCCCGTCGGACTCGGCCAGTTCCTCCAGTTCCTCCGGGTCCAGCTCCCCCAGGTCGATGTCCTCGGGCGCCTGCAGCGCCGCCGGGTCGATCGGGGCGGGGCCGCCCTCGCTGAGGAAGGCACGGAAACGCATCTGCGCGCTCTGCCGCACCAGGTTCAGCGTCTCCTCGGTGGGTTCACCGGGCAGCCCCACGACGATGTTGCTGGCGCCCTGGCTGGAGATCTCCGCCTCGGCGACGCCGGAGGAGTCCACTCGCTGCCGGATGATCTCGATCGCCTGGCCGACCTGTTCGTCGGTGATCTCGTCGGCGTCCTGCGTGCGCGGGGTGAGGATGATCTGGGTGCCGCCCTCCAGGTCCAGGGCGAGGTTCGGACGCCAGCTGGCGTCGGACAGCATGGTGCCCGCCGTGAGCGTGCCGAAGAGCAGCGCCAGGACGCAGAAGAACAGCACCATCGTGCGCCCAGGGCGCACGGCGGAAGGATTTGGTTTGGCCACGAACGTCGTCTTCTTCCCCGGCGCTGCCGCGCCGGTGCGGTCTCAGCGGCCCGCTACCGGGCCGGATCGATCAGTCCTTGTTCTCGTCCCGGTACGGCCGGCGCACCTGGTCCTCGGACAGGAAGCCATCTGGGGTGGAGGTCCCGGTGGTGCCCTCCTCGGGCTCGGTGGTCTCCGTCTGCACGGCCGCGTCGGTGCTGCTGGCGTACTCCGTGGCCGGATCCACCTTCTTCGCGATCGCGGGCAGGAACCAGCGGCTCGCGTTGCCCGGGGTGGACTCGATCGTGACCACGTTGCCGTCCACGGCCGTGACCGTGCCGTACATCCCCGAACTCGTCATCACCTCATCGCCGGCAGCGATCGAGCGCCGCAGTTCGGTCTGCTCGCGTTGCTGCTTCCGGTTCCTGTTCATCATCAGGATCAACATCCCGAAGATGAGAACGAGGAAGATGAGCATTATCGGATCCATAAGGGCACGTCTCCACCAACAGAAAATCGGGTCTGGGCGATTCTAGTTCATCCTGCCGGCGGGGCGGACCATCCATTCCGCCCGAACACGATCCGTTGCGCCTGGCACCAGGCACCGGGTGCAAGTGCCACCGCGTCCCCGGCGTCACCACGTGACTCACGCCCGCCACCACGTGACTCACGCC
>CALKWS010000340.1 GCA_938004115.1 uncultured Ruaniaceae bacterium | reverse complement strand
ACCTTGGCGTCCGAGCCCACCTCGTCCAGCGCGCGGCGGGCCATCATGGCCAGGGTCGGCCCGATCTTGCCACCGGCGCCCAACAGGAGGATGTCGCCACCCACCGCCTTCAGGGCCTCCCCCACGCCCGGTAGGGGAGTGGACAGCAGGTCCTCGAGTTCGGCCTCATCGGCCGGTTGGTTCGGTGGGGCGCCAGGGCCGGGCTGGTGTGGGGTCATCTCAGGGTCCTCATCCAGGGTTTACGCAGAATCAGAGGCTGCGCTCGACGTTGATGCATGCCAGAAAAGGCTTTCTCAGCCTAGGTGGTCGCCGGTGACGCCGTCAAGGCGCGACATGCCAATGGTGGCCGACTGGCGGGGTGGCCGCGTGCGGACTTGGCGTCTTGCTTCGGGCCGTCTAGGAGATAGCGATTTCTACCATGGATCCTGATGCGGGCAGCGCCCGCCTTGACAGTGGGCGGGATCACTTCTAGGTTCGTTACAACCGGTTGCAGAACTGCGTCGTTCTTGAGGATGGGTGGGTGATCCCTGCCATTGCTGGCGTCGCACCGAAGGAGTGACGGCTCATCCGAGTCGTTCTCGGCCGAAAGGTTCTCAAGCGATGCGTCGGGAGCTTGGTGCGATGGCACTCGAGCGGCCCGCCGCGTGCGCTTACCCGTCGATGACGTGTCCGGCGGATTCCTGTTTCTTCGAATCGAGGGAGATTCCTCATCATGGTGTACAGACCTGTACCTACCGGGCGCATCGCCGGTGCGTCCGGGCTAGCGTTGGTCGTGTCGATGGCCCTTGGCGTCACCGGCGCGATGGCGCAACCGTCGGACGGCTCGGATTGGCACGCGCCGTTCGACGTGAGCGACCACGGGGTGGCGGCCACCGAGGTGAACGTCCGGGTCGCCGCTGCCGGAACGCTTCCCGATGGCCGGGACGTGGTCTACATGCACTCCGATGGCAACCCGGTGAGTTTCAACGTCGTGGACATTGCCACTGGCGAGGTGATTTCCGCCCACGCTTTGGACCCGAAGACCATCGGTGCGGAGATCCATGTGCTGGACGATGGCAGCACGTACTTCAACGTCCGTGACGGCAGCGGCGCGGATCTCTATCACTGGGACTCCGCCTCCTTCGAGCTGACCCGGATCGAGCGGAACCCGGTCGGTGAAAGGCTCATCCGGACTCTCGAGACGGATGAGGACGGAATCCTGTACGGCGTGACCTATCCGAACGCCAAGTTGTTCTCCTACGATCCGGAATCCGCCGAGTTCCGCGACTACGGGTCGGTGGCAGACGTCGACAACTACGCCGAGGGCTTGGCTGTCCATGACGGGGTGGCCTACGTGGGCACCGGGATGGAAGTTGGCACCGCGGTTGCCGTCGACACCGAAACCGGTGAGATGACCACGTTGGATCTCCCGGCCGGCTATGAGCGCATCACCCGGTTCTACAAGTTCCGGTCCGTGGGCGACATGGTCGCGATGGCATTCTCCCCTGGTATAGCGGGTGGCTCGAACGTGTTGTTCTGGGACACCACGGAACAGGGCTGGGCCTGTGATGGTGCCATTCCCAGAAACGTCAGCCTGAACGTTCCATTTGCCAGCGAGACGCGGGACGGCCGGATGTTCTTCAAGTCCCAGGGTGAAATCTGGTCCTTCGACTCCACTGACTGCTCGGTGGAAGCCACGGGTTGGATAGACACCGATCTGGCCGGTACCGGCTCGCACCGTGTGCTGGACCTGCTCGCCACGGGGACCGAGGAGAGCCCGGAATACCGCCTGATCGGGACCAACAATGATGGTTCCTTCTGGACCTTCGACCCCGACAGTGGTGACCACGCGTTCGTTGAGAGCCAGATCTTCGGCGCTCCGCTCACGGCGCACTCGATCCACGTGGCGGCCGATGAGCGAGTCTACGTCGGGACCTACCTCGGTCCAGGCGCGCTGGGGCGATTCAACCCCGAGGAGCAGGAATTCGAGGACCAACTCAACGGCCCGTTGCAGGTGAGCAGTTTCCTCACCTTCGGTGATCAACTCATCATCGGAAGTTACGGCAACGCTGTGGTGCACATGGGCGACCCCGCTCAGGAATGGGACTGGGGGACGAATCCGTCGCAAAGGTTCCGGCTGATCGATGGCTACCAGCAGGATCGACTGCTCGGGCAGGCCACCGACGGCGACCTGGTCGCGATGGCCACGGTCTCCGATTACGGGGTGCGCGGCGGTGCTTTGACGCTGACGGACATGGCCGACTACCGCGAAACCTTCCGTGACCTGGTGGAACACCAGAGCCACGTCTCGGTGACCTTCGGGCAGGACGGCCTGGTCTATTCCGGCACGTCCATCCGTGGAGGGCTGTCCAGTCAGGACAGTCCGCTGGACGCCCACCTCGTGGTGTTCGACCCCGAGTCCGAAGAAGTCGTCAACGCGGTCGTGCCCGTCGAGGGTAACGACGTGGTCGCGGGCGTGACCTCGCTGGGCTCGAGCATCTGGGGTGTGACCAACAGTTCGGACCTCTTCGAGTACGACACGCAAGCCGGCGAGGTGGTAGGCGTGTACGACTTGGGAACCGCTCCGGCTTCCTCGCCGTGGGGAGTGGCGAGCACGGTCCAAGCACACCCGCACAACGGCCTGCTGTACGGCATCGCCGGGACCGATGTGTTCGCGTTCGACCCGCAGACGGGCGAGTCGCAGATCCTGCTCGAGGACCGCGGGTACAAGCGGATGGACATCGCTGCGGACGGGACGATCTATGTGATCGATGAGACGAACCTCTACTCGATCTCCGTGGACTCGTCCGACGGTGAGGATTCGCCGGCGGAGCAGGTCCGTGCGCTGCGTGCCGCGGCCCAGGGTTACATCGACAGCGGCGACATGGCCGGGCCCATCGCTCAGCAGGTCACCAACGCCTTGGGCCAGGCGGCAGATCACCTGGGTGCCGAACGGCTACCGGCTGGGATCGCCGCACTCGAGCGCGTGATTCAGCATCTGGAGAATCCCAAGGTGCCCGACACGCTGAGTGAGGCGGCGAAAGAAGATCTCCTCACCCAGACCCGGGCAGTGCTGGACCAACTGCGCTGAGAATCCAGGGGAGGTGGTGCGGCCCGGTGAGGCCGTGCCACCTCCCTCGGACCTTGGGAGCGGGATCGTGAATCGGTGGCGCGTGTTTAGCAGGGCCATGGTCCGCTCCTGCTATGCGCGCCCGGTGCGCGGGATTCCCGATTCCGTAGTTACTACAAGTGCCCGACCTCAACGGGGCGGGCCGATCGTTCCGATGATGTTAGGGAGGCACCATGTCGATCCGAAGATTTCTGGCTGGCACCGCGATTGCGAGCCTTGCGATAGTCGGGCTCGCGCCAACTTCGCTGGCAACCGAAGAAACCGAGACGCAGGTATATCTGAGCCCGTCAGGCAGCGATGAGGGCGACGGCTCTGCCGAGCAGCCACTGCGCTCCTTGGCGGGTGCGGTGTCGGTCCTGGGGGAGAGCGACACCGAGCGAGCGACCATTTGGGTCGATGCGGGTGTGTACTACGAGACCGCTGTGGTGCAGTGGCGTGTTCCTCAGGACGAGTTAACCCTCAGACCACTCAACGACGGTGAGCGGCCAGTCTTTGACGGCAGCCGGGCAAGTGGGAACTCGCACTACTGGATGAATACAGCGGGTGGCCCCAGGCTCGATGTCGAAGGGATGGAGGTGCGCAACTACCGCACCGGGGGTATCCGGATGGACACCGACGGCAACGTTATTCATGACGTGGTCTTTCACCAGATCGGTAACAAACACGTTCCCGACGGCCCGGGATACGCCGCGTTGCACCTTCTCGGGTCTTCGCACAATCACATCAGTGACGTCGTCTTCCGCGACCTGGAGAATGTTGACTGCCCCGGCTGTATGCACGGTGTCTACGCGGCTAATGGCAGCAGCGACAACGTTGTCACGGGAAGTGAATTCACCAGGATCACCGGCGACCCGGTGAGACTGCGTAATGACACCCACCGTAACGTTTTCGAGTACAACACCTTCAGCCGGTCGGGTGACCACATGTTGGACGAGGAGCGTGGGGAACCGGGCCGATGGCCGCACCGGGCCATGGCCTCCTTCTGGCTCTTCAACGATAGGGAAGTGTGCGGAACGGAGAACCGGGTTGATTTCAACGTCTCTGACGGTCGGACCTACCACGGCAAACCAGGCCAGCGGATGATCGGGTCCCACGCCGAACAGGGACTCGAGCGCTGTCCCCTCGCTCTCAAGGGCAGGGCCAACACGAACGATCCACACATGTGAGTGCGTCAATATTGTCGCCGGTGAAATCCCGGTGGTCACCTCCGCTGTGCGAACACCGCCGTGGCGGTTGTTCCGCTGCGCCACCGGCGATGCGCTCGACGAATAGGATTCCCACATGCCGGTCAACTTGAAGGATGTCGCCAAACTGGCTGGCGTTTCCGTGCCCACGGCGTCGCGGGTGCTCTCCGGCAGCACCTATCCGGTACTGCCCGAACTCCGTGACCGCGTCCTGAAGGCCGCTGAGGACTTGGACTACGTGCCCAACGTCCAGGCGCAGGGACTGTTGCGTGGCAACACCGGGATGATCGGGGTTCTCGCTGGTGATGTGGGTGACCCGTACTTCTCGGAGATGATCAACGGGATCCACGACGTGGCGACCCAGCGCCGGCTGCTGGTGGCGATCTGCCAGACCGAGCGGGATGTGGAGCAGGAACTCGCGTACTTCAAGATGCTGCAGGCGCACCGTGCTGCGGTGGTGATCCTCGCGGGATCAGGCCTGGACGACCCGGACTATCAAGCGCGGCTGACCGCCCGAGCCAAGTCCTTCGTCTCGGGCGGGGGACGCGTGGTGTCCATCGGCACACCGATCCTCGAGGTGGACAACGTACGCGTGGACAACACCGCCGGAGCGACCGACCTGGCCCAGCATCTGGTGGATCTAGGCCACCGGCACGTGGGCGTCCTCGCCGGGCCGGCGAACGTGGGATCCACCGCCGAGCGGTTGACCGGACTCCGGAAGGTGATCGAAGGTGCGGGCGGCGTGCTGACCGTCCGGCACGGAGCTCCCACCCGGGACGACGCATACGACGGCGCGGGCGGGCTGATGGAGCAGTTCCCCGACATCACGGCCCTGGTGGGGTCGGCGGACCAGATGGCGATGGGGGCGATGGCCTGGTTGCGGGACCAGGGCCGCCGTGTACCCGAGGACGTCTCGGTAGCCGGCTTCAACGACATCGATGTTGCCCGGGACCTGAGCCCTTCGCTCACGACGGTTCGACTGCCGCTGCGGCAGATGGGCGAGACCGCCCTCAGGATCGCCCTCGAGGAGGACGGGAACGAGGAAGCGGCCACGGTGCGGTGGCTCGGCACCGAACTCCTGGTGCGCAAGTCGACCGGGCCGGTCCGTCAAGCGCCCGGGCCGGCCAAGTGAGCGCTCCCCGTCATGAGCGGTGCCGACCGGTGCCGATCAGCGGCGTGCCGGTGCAGGGCTAGGTCACGCACGGACTCGGTACCGCGGCCGCACGCCGCGCCGGCTCTTCGTCGACCCCGCCGTAGCCGGTCGTCGTCGATCCTGCCCAGAGGGGTGCCCGAGCGGAGAAGTCACAGCAGGGCCTTGACCATTGCAACGGGTTGCGAGTACGGTCACTGCAAGCGATTGCAACGTAGCGAATTCGGTCTACCGGACGGCGAAGTCCTGGAGGAGAGAACATGGATCACAGTGACCTGCGGGTGAACCGGCGACTGTTCCTTGGCGGTGGTGTGAGTGCGGTGGCGCTCGCTCTGGCCGGGTGCGGGTTCGACGGAAGTTCTTCGAGTGCCGACTCTGCCGCCGGCGGGGAGGGCAACGGCAACGGCGGCGGCCCGTCGGGAGAGGTGCGGATGCACTTCACCGGCGCGACGATCGACTCCCTGGACCCCCACTACGTGAACAACGCCATGATCGTGGTGCCCTCCGGGCTTCTGGAGGGGCTGGTGTTCTCCAACGACGACGGCACCGATGCCATCCCGGCCGCGGCCGAATCCTGGGATGTCTCGGAGGACGCCACCACGTACACGTTCCACATGCGCCAGGGGGCCACGTGGTCCAACGGTGACCCGGTTACCGCCCACGACGCGGAATGGAGTTTCCGGCGCCTGCTCACCCCCACCGGCGCCAGCACGCACTATGCCGCCGGCGCCTCGAGTTACCTCAACGGACTGGGCATCAAGGGGGCGGGTGATCACCTGGCCGGTGCGAATGACGACTGGGACTCGGTGGGAATCGCCGCGACGGACGATGACACCCTGGTGATCGAACTGGAGTCGCCGAACCCGGACTTCTTGTTGCTGATGTCCCACTACTCCATGGTGCTGGTCCACCCGCCGAGCCTGGAGGACGGCGGACAGGACTGGATGCAGCCGGAGAACTTCGTCGGCAACGGCGCCTACGTGCTGGAGTCGTGGGAGCCGACCACGTCCTTGCGGATGCGAGCCAACGATCAGTACTGGGACTACGAGAACGTGGGCCTGGAAACCGTGGAACTCGTGCTCGGTATGGACGGCACGGCGAGTCTGGCCTCGTTCACCTCCGGGGACATCGACGTGGCCGTGGCCAACGCTGCCACCGTGGAACAACGCGAGGACCTGCAGGACAAGGCCATGCAGGTGCCGGGCTACACGATGCGCTATATCCAGCGCATGTGGGGCGGGCACGAGGCCTCGGGCGACCAGCGCGTTCGCCGCGCGCTGTCCCTGGCGCTGGACCGGGAGGCGATCGCAGCCGTCGGCCCCGCCGACGAGCCCGGCGTGTCCCTGATCCCGGGCAACGTAGTGCCCGGATGGGATGAGTCCATCGCGGTCCCGCACGACGTGGACGCCGCACGCGCACTGATCGACGAGGCCGGGCTCACCGGCAACATGCCGAAACTGCGCCTCCAGTTCAACTTCGACGACCCGTGGCTCTCGATCCTGGCCGATCAGTGGCGGGAGGCGTTCGACACCGAGGTGATCATCGACGTGCTCGAAGCCGGCGTGCACAGCGAGACCCGGTGGGCCCCGCACGAGGATGAGGACACCATCAGTTACTACGGCGGCACCTTCTCCGGCCTACCCACGATGGTGAACTGGGTGAACAACATCTTCCCGCCGGACTACGTGATGCAGTTCAGCATGTCCACCGAGGACTGGCAGGCGTACCAGGAACTCGAGGCCGACGAGTCTATCTCCGGTGCGGAGAAGGCCACGGTGCTGCGGGAGAAACTGCGCTCGGCCGCCGATCCCGATGCGGTGCGGTTCGCCGACCTCGCCACTGAGGCGATGACCATCCTGGATGACGAGGAACGGCTGCAGGCCTATCTCGAGGCAGCCGCTATCCGGGAGGAGATGGCGTACACGATCCCGATCGCCTGGGTGGGGCGGACCCTGGTGGTCGGCGACCACATCTCCGGGTTCGTGCCGCGGCCCTCCCCGGAGATCACCTACTACAAGTACATGTCCATCGACGGCTGACGGCGCAACGGTGAGGGAGTAAAGGTGCGGAACGCGACGCGGGGTGATGAATGAAGGTCGTGACCTTCGTGGTCCGGCGGGTGCTGCGGGTGATCCTGTGTCTTTGGGTGGTCTCACTCCTGACCTGGACGCTGCTGCAGTTCGCTCCCGGGGACTTCGCGAGCATCCAGGCCGTCGGCGGTGGCACCGTGGGCCTGGCGCAGGAGGCCAGCGCCGAGCAGCGCGCCGGACTGCAGGCCCGCTACGGCGATGACATCCCGGTATGGCAGCAGTACACCCAGTTCATGGCCGGGGTGCTCACCGGTGACATGGGACCCACCTACCGCTACCCCCACCTGACCGTGGAGCAGATCATCGCCCGCGCCTTCCCGGTGTCCGCCGGACTGGCCATCGGCGCTGTAGTGCTCTCGGTGGTGATCGCCGTGCCGCTGGGGATCCTCGCCGCCGTCCGGCGCCGGACCATCTGGGACACCGGCACGATGTTCGTGGCCACGTTGGGCCACGGGCTGCCCAACTATCTGGCCGGGTTGGTGCTGGTGCTGATCTTCTCCGCGGGCCTGGGCTGGCTTCCCCCGTTCGGGTGGCGCGGCCCGGAGAACGCGATCCTGCCCATCGTGGCGCTCGCGGTCTCGCCGATCGCCATCCTGGCCCGATACGTGCGCAACTCGGTGCTGGAGAACCTGCGCGAGGAGTACGTCGTGGCCGCCAAGGCCAAGGGCGGCAAGTTCCGCACCATCATGGGCCGGCACGTGCTGCGCAATTCGATGATGCCGCTGGTCACGGTGCTGGGCCCGATGTTCGCCGGCTTGGCCACCGGCACGATCTTCGTGGAGTCGATCTTCGGGGTGCCCGGTTTGGGCCGCTACTTCACCGAAGCCGCCGTGCAACGGGATATGCCGCTGCTGATGGGGTCCACGCTGTTCTTCGCGGCGTTGCTGATGGTGATGAACCTGGCCGTGGACCTGATCTACGCGGCGCTGGATCCCCGGGTCCGGGCGAGTTTGAACCTGACCCGCACCGCGGAGGAAGCGCTGAAGAAGGATGGGGCGCAACCGGCGGCCTCCACCTCTACCGAGCGCACCAGTCAGAGCGGAGGAACACTGTGACCTCAGCAGAGGTGACGCCGAGCGCGTCGGACGCGGGCAAGCCCCGCTCGGAGATGTCCCGGCGAATCGGACGGTTCCGTCGCAACAGACTCGCCGTCGTCGGGCTGATCATCGTGGCGATCGCCTGCCTGTCGGCACTGTTCGCTCCGGTGATCGCTCCCTACCACTACGCCACCCTGCACCAGGGCCAGGAGTTCCTGCCCACCGGTTCCCCCGGCCACATCATGGGTACCGACATCCTGGGCCGCGACGTGTTCTCCCGGGTGCTCTACAGTCTGCGCACAGCGCTCTTCATCGCGATCGTGGCCGAACTGCTCTCCCTGGTCATCTCCTTCGTCGTCGGACTGGTGGCCGGGTACAAGGGCGGCAAGATCGACCAGTGGCTGATGGCCGGAACCGACGTGATGTTCGCATTCCCCGGCTATCTGTTCGCGGTGCTGCTGGTGGCGGTACTCGGTCGTAGCACCTGGGCGGTGATCCTGGCGCTGACCATCGCGAGCTGGGTGGGACTGTCCAGACTCCTGCGCGCCCAGATCCTGCGGCTCAAGAGCATGGAGTTCGTCGAGGCGGGCCGCGCCATGGGTGCTACCGGGTGGACCCTGGTGATGCGGTACATGGTGCCCGGCGCGATGGGACCGGTGCTGGTGAGCACGAGTTTCGGGATCCCCGCCAACATGCTCGCCGAGTCCGGCCTGGCGATCCTCGGTCTGGGTGTGGCCCCGCCCATGCCCAGCGTGGGCACGATGATCAACGAGGGTTACCGGTTCGTGCAGAGCTTCCCGCACCTGATCGGATGGCCGGTCGTGGTGTTCGTGCTGATCATGCTCGCGTTCACCTGGGTAGGAGATGGAGTCCGGGATGCCTTCGACGTCGATGAAAGCTGAGCCCCGCCAAGGCGTTGGCGGCACCGCAGCCGCGCCGGTGTTGGACATCCGGGATCTGACCGTCGGGTTCCAGTTGCCCACCGGGCTGAAGGACGTGGTTCACGGCCTGGACCTGGCGGTGCCCCGCCAGGGAGCGATCGCCCTGGTGGGGGAGTCCGGCAGCGGCAAGAGCGTCTCGATGCGCTCGATCCTGGGCCTACTTCCCGGTAACGCCCGGGTGCGCGGTCAGGCGACCCTCGCACCCGAGGGACAGGAGGGCGTGGATCTGCTCCGGCTCGGGGAGTCCCGTGCGAGACGGATCCGGGGCCAGCAGGTGGGCATGGTGTTCCAGAACGCCATGGAGGCCTTCAATCCTTCTGTCCCCCTGGGCCGGCAACTGGCCGAGGCGCTGCTCTGGCACGGTATCTGTGACCGGGCCACGGCGTATCAGCGTGCCGTGGAAGCCCTGGGCGACGTGGGGATCCCCGAGCCGGAACAGCGGGTGAAGATGTACCCGTTCCAACTCTCCGGCGGCATGCGCCAGCGCGCCATGATCGCGATGGCCACCATCGCCCGGCCGCAGTTGATCATCGCCGATGAGCCCACCACGGCGCTGGACGTGACCGTGCAGAAGCAGATCCTGGACCTGCTGGTGGAACTGCGCGAGATGGGCATGGCCATGGTCATGATCACCCATGACCTGGGCGTGGCGCGGTACGTCTGCGATGAGGCCATCGTGCTGCGGGACGGGCGCAAGGTGGAACAGGCTCCGATCCGCCGGCTGCTCACCGAGCCCGCCCAGGACTACAGCCGCACCCTGGTCGACGCCGCACTGGACGTGGGCGTCCAGGCGTCCGCGTCCGCTGCTGCCGAAGCGCCCGACGACGGCGCGCTGGTGCAGGGACAGAACCTCACCAAGGTCTTCGCCAGCCGGGGCGGTCAGGTAGTGGCGGTCGACGATGTGTCCTTCTCGCTGCACCCGGGGAGAACGCTGGGTGTGGTGGGTGAGTCCGGGTCCGGGAAGTCCACCCTCGCCCGCCTCGCGCTGCATCTGATCGAACCGACCGCCGGGCAGGTCACGATGGACGGGGACGTGCTGGGGGAACTCAGCCACAAGGAACTGCGGCTCAAACGTCGGGACATGCAGATGGTGTTCCAGTCTCCCTACGGTTCGCTGTTGCCCTCCTCCACGGTGTCGGAGAACATCGGCGAGCCGCTGCGGATCAACAGACTCGGCAACAGCACCGAACGCCGGGAGAAGGCCGCCGAACTGCTGCGGTTGGTGGAACTCGATACCGGATATCTCGATATGTACCCCCGGCAACTGTCCGGCGGACAGCAGCAGCGGGTCGCTATTGCGCGGGCGCTAGCGCTGGAGCCGAAGTTCCTCGTCGCGGACGAACCCACCTCGGCGCTGGACGCCTCGGTTCAGGTGCAGGTGCTGGACCTGCTCTCGAGTCTGCAGGAACGCCTGGGCTTCGCGATGATGCTGATCACCCACAACCTCGCGGTGGCCGAACGCCTTGCGCACGAGATCATGGTGATGCGCCGGGGCAAGGTGATGGAGCACGCCGAGACCCGGACGGTCTTCCACGACCCCAGTCACGAGTACACCCGTTCACTGCTGGAGGCGGTACTGCCGGTACGCACGGGCCTGGACACCAGCG
>CALKWS010000339.1 GCA_938004115.1 uncultured Ruaniaceae bacterium | reverse complement strand
CAGCCACGTTCACCCCCGGATCGCAGCCACGTGTGATGGCTGCGATCATCGAGTGGAGCGGCCGGGGCCGGTGCTCACGTCCCGGTGAGCACCCTGCCCACCTCGGGCTCGGCGCGCGCGTAGGCGGCCAGCAGCCCTGCGGCACGATCACCACCCACGAGGGGGTGGGCGGCGAACGCCTCGACCACGGCGCTGCGCGATCGTTCCCGCACGGCCGCGACCAGCATCCCCTCCGCGGCCTTGACCGCCTGCATCAACGCCGTCTGGTCCGCCCCGGGACCGGTGCGCAGCGGCAGCGGCCGGGCCCCGTCGTCGTCCACCGCGCACATCACCTCGACCACCGACTCCGGCGACAGCCACGGCAGGGTGCCGCCGTTGGCCACCCCGAGGATCATCCGGGCCGGACGGCCGGTGCGCAACGCCGTCATCAGGTCCACCGCCACACGGTGGTAGCCGCCGTCGTCCATGTCCTCCTCCCGCCGCTGCCCCTCCCGGGCCTCGGCCATGTAGGTCGACTCCCGTTCGCGCAGCACCGCCCGCCAACGTTCCAGGGCGTCCGGGCCGGGGCCCGCGGCGTAGAACGCCCGTTGCTGGGCGGCGAGGAACTCCCCCCGGGTCTGCCGCGGCGGAGCCGGCGGCCGGTGGGTGTAGTAGTACAGGTACTCGTTGGGGATGGCGCCCTGGGTCCGCAGGTACTGCGCCCCGAGGATGCGGGCCTCCTCCAGTGCCGCCAGCCGGGCGTCGTCGGCGAGCAGGTCGGGCAGCAGGTTCTGCCCGTGGTGCCAGAATCCGGTGAGCCAGCCGAGGTGGTTCACCCCCTGGTAGTCCGCGTCGGCCTCGTGCGCTGGGACATCCAGCAGCCGCGCCACCCGGCGCACCAGCCCGATCGGGGTGTCGCAGATGCCGAAGACGCGGTCGCCCAGGTGGGTGCGCATCGCCTCGGTGATCATGCCGGCGGGGTTGGTGAAGTTGATCGTCCACGCCTGTGGGGCGATCACCGAGATGCGAGCGGCGATCTCCTCGGCGACCGGCAGCGTACGGATGGCGTAGGCCAGGCCCCCCGGGCCGACGGTTTCCTGGCCGAGAAGGCCGGCGTCGATCGCCACCCGCTCGTCCCGGACGCGTCCCTCCACTCCGCCCACCCGGATCGCGCTGAAGACCACGTCCGCCCCGCGCAGCGCCTCGTCCAGGTCCGTGGTGGTCCGCACCGAGGGTGCGGCGTCCCGCCCGGCACCCAGTTGCCGGCAGACGGCGGCGATCACCTGCAGCCGGTGCGGGTCGACGTCGTAGAGCACCACCGTGGCGGGCGTCGACTGCATGGCCTCGGTGAGGGCACCGAAGACCAGCGGGACCCGGAAGCCCCCGCCACCGAGGACGGTCACCTGCATAGCGCCCACGGTATCCCCGCGCGCCCGGCCGGCGATACCGCCGCGGGACCGGCCTGCCCCGAAGGGCACGAGCGTCCGGGCAGCGACCGCGGCCGAGTCGTCCCGCCCCCTGCCGCTGACGAGTCCGAAGTGGCAGACTCGATTCCGATGTCTCCCCATGAGCCCGGTTCCGGCACCCTTCGCGCCGCGGAGGGCCAGGTCCCCCGCGCCGCAGAGACGCTCGACGTCATGCTCACCGGCACGGTCTTCTTCGACATCGTCTTCACCGGGTTGCCCCATCGGCCCGCACCGGGCCGGGAGGTATGGACCGAGGGGATGGGCTCGGGGCCCGGCGGCATCGCGAACCTGGCGGTGGCCACGGCCCGCCTGGGACTGCGCACCGGGCTCGCGGCGGCGTTCAGCGACGACCTGTACGGGGAGTGGATGTGGCAGGTGCTGTGCGACCAGGAGCACATCGACCTGTCCGCCTCCGGTCAGTACCACGGCTGGCACACCCCGGTGACGGTCTCGGTGGCGATGGACGGCGACCGGGCGATGGTCACCCACGGCCACCCCCCGCCCGGGCACGCCACGAATGCCCCGGCGGACCCGCCGGCGGCCCGCAGCGTGCTGGTGGACCTGGGAGATCCGGCCACCCGGGAGGCGAGGTGGTGGCGCCGCGCCGCCGCACGCGGAGCGCTGGTGTTCGCCGACGCGGGATGGGACCCGGAGGAATACTGGGATCCGGCGGTGCTGGAGGCCGTGGGCTCCTGCCACGCCTTCATCCCGAACGCCCAGGAGGCCATGGGCTACACGCACACCGACACCCCCGAGGCCGCCCTGCGGGCCCTGGCCGATCACGTGCCGCTGGCGGTGGTCACCGACGGTCCCGGTGGGGTGGCCGCGATCGATTCGACCACGGGTGAACAGTCCCGGGTGCCCGCACTACCGGTCCAAGCCATCGACGTGACCGGCGCCGGCGACGTGTTCAGCGCCGCGCTGACCGCGGGAACCCTGCGCCAGTGGCCGCTGGAGCAGCGGCTACGGTTCGCGGCACTGTGCTCAGCACTCGCGGTGCAGCAGTTCGGCGGGTCGCTGGCGGCGCCGGGCTGGGGCGACCTGGCCGACTGGTGGCATGCGGTGCGGAAGCGGGCCGGGGCCGGGGACGCCCGCGCCGCACAGACCTACCGTGAGTACGGCTTCATGACCGAGGCTCTCGCCGGCGCCGATACCCGGCGGGTGCGGCGCGCCGAGGCGACCATCGCCCGGTTCTCCGATGCCGACCGCGGCTCGGAAGCGCCCACTCCCCCGCCGCAGCCCGCCGCCGAGTAGGGCTCCGTCCGGGGCTCGGTGCCGTCTGCGCCCCGGTTCAGTCCGGTGTGCCGAATCTGGGAAGATATGCCTCATGACTACTCCCACTCCCGCAGGTTCCCCGCACGTGCCGACCGACGCCATCCGGACGGTCGCGCAGGTACCGGACCGGCCGAGTGTGGACGGGCTGGAGGAGAAGTGGGCCGGCACCTGGGCGGAGCAGAACACCTACGCCTTCGACCGCAGCGCCACCCGTGACCAGGTGTTCTCCATCGACACACCGCCCCCCACGGTGTCCGGAGCGCTGCACATCGGCCACTCCTTCTCCTACACCCATACCGACATCGTGGCTCGCTACCAGCGCATGCGCGGTAAGCACGTGTTCTACCCGATGGGATGGGACGACAACGGGCTGCCCACCGAACGGCGGGTGCAGAACTACTACGGCGTGCGGTGCGATCCGTCGCTGCCCTACGACCCGGATTTCACCCCGCCGCAGGAGGGCGGCAAGGACGTCAAGCCCGCCGACCAGGTTCCGGTGTCCCGCCGGAACTTCGTGGAACTGTGCCTGCGGCTGACCGCCGAGGACGAGCAGCAGTACGAACACCTGTGGCGCCGGCTGGGCCTGAGCGTGGACTGGTCCCACCAGTACCAGACCATCAACCCCCGGGCGCAGAAGGTGGCCCAGACCGCGTTCCTGCGCAACCTCGCCCGCGGGGAGGCCTACCAGGCCGAGGCGCCGGGCCTGTGGGACGTGACGTTCCAGACCGCGGTGGCCCAGGCCGAATTGGAGGCCCGCGACTACCCCGGGCACATGCACAAGGTGGCGTTCCACGGCCCGCAGGGCACCACCGTGGAGATCGAGACCACCCGCCCGGAACTGCTGGTGTCGTGCGTGGCGCTGATCGCCCACCCCGACGACGAACGGTACGCCTCCCTCTTCGGCACCACGGTGCGTACCCCGGTGTTCGGGGTGGAGGTGCCGGTGCTGGCCCACCCCGCTGCGGAGTCCGACAAGGGCACCGGCATCGCGATGTGCTGCACCTTCGGCGACCTCACCGACGTGACCTGGTGGCGGGACCTGCAGTTGCCCACCCGGTCGGTGATCACCCACAACGGGCGGTTGCAGGGCGAAGCGCCGCAGTGGCTCGACTCCGCGACCGCCAAGGAGTTCTACCAGCAGGAACTTGCCGGCAAGACCACCTTCTCCGCCCGCAAGGCCACCGTGGAGGCGCTGGCCGCCAGCGGGGACCTGCTCGGCGAGCCCGAGCCCGTGCAGCGGAAGGCCAACTTCTTCGAGAAGGGCGACAAGCCCCTGGAGATCGTGACCTCCCGGCAGTGGTACATCCGCAACGGCGGCCGCGATGAGGACCTGCGCGCCGCGCTGACGCAGCGCGGTAAGGAACTCGGCTTCCACCCGGACTTCATGCGGGTGCGCTACCAGAACTGGGTGGACGGGCTGTCCGGGGACTGGCTGATCTCCCGGCAACGGTTCTTCGGCGTGCCCTTCCCGCTGTGGTACCCGGTGAACGCCGACGGCGAGGCGGACTACGCCAACCCGATCGTGCCCGAGGAGGCGGACCTGCCGATCGACCCCTCGTCCCAGACCCCGGCCGGGTACACCGAGGACCAGCGCGGCAGGCCCGGCGGGTTCATCGGCGACCCCGACATCATGGACACCTGGGCCACCTCCTCGCTGACCCCGCAGATCACCAGCGGCTGGCTGGACGACGACGACCTGTTCGGCCGGGTGTTCCCGATGGACGTGCGCCCGCAGGGCCAGGACATCATCCGCACCTGGTTGTTCTCCACGCTGCTGCGCTCCCACCTGGAACACGACCAGTTGCCGTGGAAGCACGCTGCCATCTCCGGGTGGATCGTGGACCCCGAACGCAAGAAGATGTCCAAGTCCAAGGGCAACGTGGTCACACCCTCGGAGTTGTTGGAGCAGCACGGTGCGGACGCGGTGCGCTACTGGGCGGCCTCGGCCCGGCTGGGGGCCGATGCCGCGTTCGATCCGCAGCGGCCCACGCAGATGAAGATCGGCCGCCGGTTGGCGATCAAGATGCTCAACGCCTCCAAGTTCGCGCTGTCCTTCGCCGGGGACTCCCCGGTGCGGCTGGACCCGGCGGCGGTGACCGAGCCGCTGGACCGTTCGGTGCTGGCGAACCTGGCGAGCGTGGTCGAGCGGGCCACCAGCGCGCTGGAGGGTTATGACCACACCCGGGCGCTGGAGGTGTCGGAAACCTTCTTCTGGACGTTCTGCGACGACTATCTGGAACTGGTGAAGGAGCGCGCCTACGGCGGTGGTCAGGCGCCGGCCGCCGCGGTGGACTCGGCGCGGGCCACGCTCTGGATCGCCCTGGACGTGATCCTGCGGCTGTTCGCCCCGGTGCTGCCGTTCGCCACCGAGGAGGTGTGGTCCTGGTGGCGGGAGGGCTCGGTGCACCGGGCGCCGTGGCCCACCCCGGAACCGTTGCGAGCCGCGGCCGGCCAGGACGCCGACGTGGAGCTGCTCGATATCGCCGGTGCCGCCCTCGCCGCACTCCGGAAGGTCAAGTCCGAGGCGAAGGTCACCCAACGCACCCCGTTCGGCGACGTGGACCTGGTCTCCCCCGGGGCGGCTCTGCTGGAGCATGTCCGCGGTGATCTGGCCGCCACCGGCGTGGTCCGCGGAGAGTTGCGGTTCATCCCCGGCGATGAGGTGGCGGTGCGCGGTGACCTCCGGCCCGAGGATGCACCGGCACGATGACCAGCCACGACGGCCTGCACGTCCTGCAGGCCATCACCATCGCCGCTCCCGCCCCGCGCGTGTGGTCGGCGCTGGTGGAGGAGCCCAGTCAGTGGTGGGGCAGCCCGTACCTGCTGATCGACGACGCCGACACTCGCCTGGTCATCGACGCCCGGCTGGGCGGGCAGGTACGGGAGGAGGCAGGTGACCATCAGGCCTCCTGGGGCACGATCACCGAGATCGCTCCCGGCCGGGTGCTGTCCTGGACCGGGCAGATGGGCATGGGCGGGGCCGCCACCGGCGTGGTGTCCTACCACCTGGGGGAGGCCGGGGACGGCACCACCCGGGTCACGGTGGAGCATCATGCGATCGGCGTCTTCGGCCCGGCGATGGCACAGAGTTACGACTACGGCTGGGCGGACCTGAACGCACGGTTGCGTGCCTGGGTGCAGGACGGCGCGGCCCACGGCGTGGCCGGCAGCAACACCGCACCGCAGTTCACGTTCGAACCGACGGCCGCGCGCTGATCTCAGCGCACTGCTATCCCCAGCGCGTATTCCCAGCGCGACGAGATCTCAGCGCATCGGGATCTCGGCGCGGTGAGATCCCGGCGCTATGCCTCGGGGAGGGCGCAGGAGCCATCGACGCACGCCCCGGCCTCCGGATCGCCGAACGTGGCCAGCGTGAACGGAGCGATGGGCATGGTTGCGGTTCCTTCGGTGCCAGCAGCACCGGTGTTCTGGGCGCCGGCCGCGGCCGCAGGGTCCGAGGCGGGCCGGCTGGCATCGGCCTGCGTCATGAGGTGCTCGCTCCGGTCAGTTCGCCGTGCACCTGGTGCAGGGCCTGGGTGAACACCTCGGGCTGCTGCGCCCCGGAGATGCCGTACCGTCCTGCGACCACGTAGAACGGCACGCCCCGGATGCCGTAGGCCTGCGCTTGGGCAAGGTCTGCGTCCACGTCCTGCGCATGGGTGCCGGATCGGAGCGCGGCGAGCAGGGCCTCCCGGTCCAGGCCCGCCTCGGCCCCCAGGTCGGCCAGGTCCTCGGCCCGGCCGACGTGCCGGCCCTCCTCGAAGTAGGCGGCGAACAGGCGCTCCACCAGTTCCAGTTGCCTGCCGTGGGCCTTGGCGAAGTGCAGGGCCTGGTGGGCCAGCAGCGTCTTGGTGTGGCGCACCGAGGCGAAGTCGTAGTTCAGACCGACGTCGGCGGCGATGCTGGTCACCTGGCGCAGCATCTGCTCCACGTCCTTGCGTGGCATGCCCTTGTGGGCGGAGAGGAAGTCGGCTTCGCTGCCCTCGAAGTCGACCGGGGTGTCCGGCGCCAGTTCGAAGGAGTGGTAGGTGACGGTGACCTCGGCGTCCCCGTCGAAGGCGGCAAGGCCTGCCTCGAACTTGCGTTTACCGATGTAGCACCACGGGCAGGCGATGTCGGACCAGACGTCCACGGAGATCACAGCACTCATATCCGGGGCAACCTCCGGTGCCTGCAGAACATTCCGGGCCTCTGAAGGGCACCCGGCTTCCCCCCGCGGCGGTCAGGCGGCCGCGGCGCGGATGCGGGGGGCCAGGTCGCGTTCGAAGAGTTCCTGGAACCGGCGTTGGTCGTGCCCCGGGGCGTGGAACACCAGGTGGTTGAATCCCATCCGGTGGTACTCCAGCACCTTCTCGGTCACCTCATCGGGATCGGCCGAGACGATCCACCGGGAGGCGATCTGCTCGATCGGCAGGGCATCGGCGGCCCGCTCCATCTCGATCGGGTCATCGATGGAGTGCTTCTGCTCGGCGCTCAACGACAGCGGCGACCAGAACCGGCAGTTCTCCAGCGCCGCATCCAGGTCGGTGTCGTAGGAGATCTTGATCTCGATCATCTTGTCCATCCCGGCCACGTCCCGGCCCGCCGCGGCCGCCCCCTGCGCCACCGCGGGCAGGAGCTTGTCGGTGTACAACTGCGCCCCCTTCCCCGAAGTGCAGATGAACCCGTCCCCGGCCTGCCCGGCGTACCTAGCGGCCTTGGGCCCACCGGCGGCCAGGTAGACCGGCACCCCGCCCTCGGGCACGTCGTAGATACTGGCCCCGTGGGTGGAGTAGTACTGCCCCTGGAACGTCACCCGCTCCCCGGTCCACAACCGGCGCATCAACGCCACCGCCTCTTCCAACCGGCCCAGCCGTTCGGCGAACCGCGGCCAGTGCTGCTCCCCCGGCCCGGCCCACCCGGTGGCGATCTCGTTCAACGCCTCCCCGGTGCCCACCCCCAGGACCACCCGGCCCGGGTACAAACAACCCAGGGTCGCAAACGCCTGGGCGATCACCGCCGGGTTGTACCGATACGTCGGGGTCATCACCGAGGTACCCATCTGCACCGCAGAGGTCCGCTCCCCCACCGCCGCCAGCCACGCCATCGCGAACGGCGCGTGCCCGCCCTCATGGCGCCAGGGCTGGAAATGATCGGAGACGAACACCGACTCGAACCCGTGCCCCTCCGCGGCCACCGCGATCTCCACCAGCTCCCGCGGCCCGAACTGCTCCGCCGAGGCCTTGTACCCAAGTTTCACTGCCACCATCTACATCCCTCCGAATAGGTCCTGCAGGGCCAGGGCGCGTCTGTGCACCGCCACGATCGGCGCGGGCAACGCCGGCGCATGACCCCGGCCGGCCGCTGCACATCGGCCGACGTCACTGCCTCGAGTCCGCGATGTCCTCGTGGTGGCGGATGACCTCCGCGACGATGAAGTTGAGGAACTTCTCCGCGAAGACCGGGTCGAGGCCGGCCTCGGCCGCGAGCGCCCGCAGCCGGCCGATCTGGCGCTCCTCGCGGGCCGGATCCGACGGCGGCATGCCGAGTTCGGCCTTGAGCTGGCCCACGCTCTGGGTGCATTTGAACCGCTCGGCCAGCAGATGCACCAACGCGGCGTCGATGTTGTCGATACTGCTGCGTAACCGCAGGAGCTCGGGGGGCAACTGGGCCGCACCGTCCGGTGAGTCGCTCATCGTCACATCGTAGGCGCCAACGCGGGCCGGTGACCGTCTGCCACGCACCCGGGATGTGCTGACCCCGGCCCGGGGTGGCGGGCTATCCGCGCTAGCATCGGCTTCGATGATGAGGATCCATACCTACCGCAGCCCCTCCCCCGACCCGGCAAGCCGCGGGAACGCCTACGGGGCGGCGTGGAGCGAGCAGATACGCACCGCCGTCGAGGAGTACCGCCGGTACTTCAGCACCTGGGGGATCACGGCCGAGGCGGTACGTGCTGCCAGTGAGTCGGCCGGCGAACAGGTCCGCGGCACGACGCCGGACCTGGCCGAGGAGATCGAGGCGGTGGCGGCCGGGTCGGGGGTGCCGTGGTGGCAGCTGATGATGCTCAACGCGCGCACGGAGATCCTTGCCCTGGCCACTCCCGCGGAGGAGTGCTCGGCCGCGGTGTACTGGCCGGCGGGCGGCGTGCCGCACACCCTGCAGACGTGGGACTGGCGGCCCGGGGTGGCCGAGGCCGCGCTCGTCTGGTCCATTCCCGGCGAGCACACCGACGTGGTGACGTTCGCCGAGTTCGGACAGGTCGGCAAGATCGGGGTGAACAGCCACGGCCTGGGGCTGCACTTCAACATCCTGAGCCATCGCAGTGACGCGACCGCGCCGGGGCTCCCGGTGCACGTGGCGGCCCGGCACATCCTCAACACGGCGACCACCGTGGCCGAGGCGATCGACGTGGCCCGCTCGTTGACGGTGGGGGCCTCCAGCGTCTTCACGCTGGCCTCCCGGTCCGGGGACCTTCGTGCCGCATGCGTGGAGGTCACTCCTGTGGGCATCGGCGTGATCGAGGGCCGCCCCGGCGCCGCGCTCAGCCATACCAATCACTTCCTGGACCCGGACCTGGCCGCCGGGGCCAAGCCCGCCGTGCCCGGCAGCACCTCCCCGGCACGGCTGGAGTTCCTGCACTCCAACGCCGAGGCCCTGGCGATCGTCGATCCGTTGCGGCGGATCACCGCGTTGACCAGCGGCGCTCAGGTGCCGATCTGCGTGCGCCGGGACCCGGCAGTGCCCGCACGGCAGGACAGCGAGACCAAGGCGACGATCGCCCTGGATCTGCAGGAGGCCGCGCTGGGGGCGCATCCGGGCGGCCCGCGGGACGTGCGGGCCGAGACCTGGCAGACCGTACGCGCCTGACCACGTCCTGCGCGGCGGGGCCCCGGCTACCCGGTGGTGCGCTCGGTGTCCCCGCTCATCGACAGCGGCGACTGGCCCGGCGTAGCGTCGTCGTGCCATCGCAAGAGCGCCGCGACCTGCTCGGGAACGTCCAATGCGGCCTCATCGACCAGGGTCACCCCGGCGTCGGTCGCCAGCACCAGACGTCCCAGTGCCCGGTCGGCGCTGACCTCCTCCGGCGCGTCGACGCCGAGGCCGACCACGTCCTCGCGGCGCATCGCTGCCTGGGCGGCATCCGGGCCGATCCACACCGGGGTGGTACGTAACGCGGAGTCGCTGTGCAACGCCGATTCTGCCACCAGCACCTCCTCGACCTGGCCCCGGCGCAAGGCATCGAGCACATCGCCCACGCCCACCACGGCCGCGCCGTCGCGTCCTGCCTGCACCTTGTACCGTTCCAGGACCTCCTCGCGGCGGCGCAGCCGGTACTGCCCGATCACCCGGTCGACCTCCTCGGCGAACGCCTCCTCGTTCACGCCGTCGGCCCGTGACCCGGACTGAAGTACGTGCAGCACCTGACTGACGTCCTCACCGGCGGCTTCCTGGATGAGCGCCACCATGCGGACATCACCGGCCAGCAGCACCAGTTCCGGACGGTCCCGACGTACGCGGGCCTCGATCTCCTCGGCAATCTGGGTGGCGTTACGTTCCCAGGAGTCCTCCGCACGGGCATGGATCCTGCGGTGGGACAGGCCGCCCTCACGGTTCTTCGTCAACTCGTTCTGATCGGCGGCCACGGTGCTCTCACCGGACCGGTCCGCCGCGATGGACGTGTCCAGCATGCTCAGGTCCGCACCGGAGCGGTCCACCTCCACCAGCAGCGCCCGCACCATGTCGTCGGCCTGCCAGGCCAGGGCGAGTACGTCCACGCCGCGGCCCAGGACCGCACTGTCCAACGCCGGGGGCTCGGACAGCAGCCGGTCCACCTGGACGCCGTCGGCGGTCGCCACCAGCAGGCGTCCGTGCCGTCCGGGTGCCCCGGTGTTCTCCCGGACCCGCTCACCGAGGATCTCCAGCAAGGAGTCGCTCGCGCCCTGATCGCTCAGCTGCGCGGACAGGGTGCGCCAGCGGGCATCCATCTCCTCCTGGGCCTGCGGTCCGATCCGGGTGGCGTCGAGGAGCACAGTTGCCACGGCGGTGTCGGTGGGTAGATCCGGAAACTGCAACTGCATGCTGCCCTCCTGGGTCGGGAACGTCTCAGGTGCCCAGTGAAACAAGGCACGGGCCGGTTCGCGACCGGAGCCGGCCCCGGGGCAGGCGCAGTGGTTGGGTCAGTGGTTGGGTCAGTCGTTGGGTCGGTGGATGTACCGGCGCCAGTCCGGTGGGACGGCTCCGGCCGGCCCGGGGACGGGTTGGTCGCGCGGGCGGTGCTGCGGCGGGGCCAGGTCCGGGCCGCTGGTGAGTTCCTGGTTCCGGTAGTCCCAGTACCAGGACTCATCGGGTTCGAAACTGCGCACGTACCGGTGCCCGCTGTGTCGGTAATGCATGGTGGCGTGCCGGCTCGGGGACGTGTCGCAGCAGCCGATGTGGCCGCAACGGGCCGCAACGGCGCAGATGGACCCACCACCCGCCGCTGGCGAGGCACTCCGCGCATCCGGTCCCGCTGGGCGGTGCGGTCGGGTCGATCCCATCGTCGATCATGTGCGTCCGTCCTACGCCGACGCGGGCGAGCGGTGCCGGCTCAGGCGCTCTTCTCCCGTGGCTCCTCGGCCGCCCGGTCCCGGGGCACCAGCGTGGGATTGACGTTCTCCATGACCACCTCGCGGGTGACCACCACGCGCGCCACGTCCTCGCGGGACGGGATATCGAACATCACCGGCTGGAGTACCTCCTCCATGATCGCCCGCAGCGCGCGGGCGCCGGTCCCGCGGAGCTCGGCCTGTTCGGCGACCGCCTCGATGGCGTCGTCGGTGAACTCCAGTTCCACCCCGTCGAGTTCGAAGATCCGCTCGTACTGTTTCACCAGCGCGTTGCGGGGCTCGGTGATGATCTGCTTCAGGGCCGCCACGTCCAGCGGGTTCACCGTGGCGATCACCGGGAGCCGGCCGATGAACTCGGGAATCAGCCCGTACTTGAGCAGGTCCTCGGGCATGACGTCCTCGACCACGCCCTGGGTGTCGACGCTCTTCAACGGTGAGCCGAATCCGATGCCGCTGCGGCCGGAGCGGGAGGAGATGATCTCGTCCAGGCCCGCGAACGCGCCCGCGACGATGAACAGCACGTTGGTGGTGTCGATGGTGAGGAATTCCTGGTGCGGGTGCTTCCGCCCGCCCTGCGGGGGCACGGACGCCTGGGTGCCTTCCAGGATCTTCAGCAGCGCCTGCTGCACACCCTCCCCGGACACGTCCCGGGTGATGGAGGGGTTCTCCGACTTCCGCGCGATCTTGTCGATCTCGTCGACGTAGATGATCCCGGTCTCGGCCTTCTTCACGTCGTAGTCGGCCGCCTGGATCAGTTTCAGCAGGATGTTCTCCACATCCTCACCGACGTAGCCCGCTTCGGTCAGCGCGGTGGCGTCGGCGATGGCGAAGGGGACGTTGAGCATCTTCGCCAGCGTCCGGGCCAGTTCGGTCTTCCCGCTACCGGTGGGCCCCACCATGAGGATGTTGGACTTGGTCAGTTCCACCGCGTCGTCGTCGTTGGCGGCCTCACCGGACTGCACCCGCTTGTAGTGGTTGTACACCGCGACGGCCAGGGCCTTCTTGGCGCCGTCCTGGCCCACGATGTACTGGTCGAGGAACGCATAGATCTCGCGGGGCTTGGGCAGGTCGACCAGCCCGGTCTCGCCGGCATCGGCGAGTTCTTCCTCGATGATCTCGTTGCACAGGTCGATGCATTCGTCGCAGATGTACACCCCGGGGCCGGCGATGAGCTTGACCACCTGCTTCTGGCTCTTCCCGCAGAAGGAGCACTTGAGCAGATCAGCGCCCTCTCCGACTCGTGCCATGAATGCCACCTTCCTGCAGTTGCCGCAGTTGCCGCATGCGGGCTCGGACCGTGCGTGCCTTCGATTCTAATCTGCCCGGCCGACATTGCGCTCACGCTCTGCCGACACCGTCTGCACCATACGACGCCCACCGCCCGGTGCCCGATGCGGCGCCCCGCGTGTCGAGCCGCGAACGGCACCGCCGCGGGTCGAGCCGCCGACCGACACCGCCGCCGCCCGGGGCGGCGCACCTGGCTCCGCCGTGCTGCTCGTCGGAGATCGTCCCGAGACGCAGGCACCCCGCCACCGTGCGGTAGCGGGGTGCCGGGTGTCGCCTCGTGCAGTGCTCGGACTCAGCCGCCCTCACCGGAGGGCAGTTCCGGCGTCGGGCTCTTACGGCTCTCCAGGACCTGGTCCACCAGGCCGTACTCGAGGGCCTCGGTGGCCGAGAGGATCTTGTCCCGCTCGATGTCCTTGGTGATCTGGTCCTTCGGCGTGTTGGAGTGCTTGGCCAGGGTGTCCTCCAGCCACTCACGCATGCGCAGCATCTCGTTGGCGTGGATCTCGATGTCCGAGGCCTGTGCGTAGCCACCCTCCATCGCCGGCTGGTGGATCAGGACGCGCGCGTTCGGCAGCGCCAGCCGCTTGCCCGGGGTTCCTGCGGCGAGCAGCACGGCGGCCGCCGAGGCAGCCTGGCCGAGCACCACCGTCTGCACCTGCGGCTTGATGTACTGCATCGTGTCGTAGATGGCGGTCATCGCGGTGAAGGATCCGCCGGGTGAGTTGATGTAGATGATGATGTCGCCGTCGGGGTCCTGGGCCTCCAGGACGAGCAGTTGCGCCATCACGTCATCGGCGGAGGCGTCGTCCACCTGCACCCCGAGGAAGATGATGCGGTCCTCGAAGAGTTTGGTATAGGGGTCCTGCCGTTTGAATCCGTAGGCGGTGCGCTCCTCGAACTGGGGCAGCACATAGCGGGAGGAGGGGCTGGCGGCCTGACCACCAAAGCCCTGGATGCGGGGGGTGTTCACGTGTGCAACTCCTGGTCGTGGGGGCCTGGTCACTTCTTCGCCGAGCGGCTGCCGACCGACTTGGCGGTGGTGACCACCTGGTCGATGAAGCCGTACTCCAGCGCCTCGTCGGCGGTGAACCAGCGGTCGCGGTCGGCGTCCCGGTTGATCTGCTCCACCGTCTTGCCGGTCTGTTCAGCGGTCAGTTCGGCCATTACCTGCTTCATGTGCAGGATCAGTTCGGCGTGGATCTTGATGTCGGTGGCCGTGCCGCCGATGCCGCCGGAGGGCTGGTGCATCATCACCCGCGCGTGCGGGGTGGCGTACCGCTTGCCCTTGGTGCCCGAGGAGAGCAGGAACTGTCCCATCGAGGCGGCCATCCCCATCGCCACGGTGGCGATGTCCGGCTTGACGAACTGCATGGTGTCGTAGATCGCCATCCCGGCGGTGACCGAACCGCCCGGGGAGTTGATGTACAGCCAGATGTCCTCATCGGGGTCTTCGGCGGCCAGCAGCATCATCTGGGCGCAGATCTGGTTGGCGTTCTCGTCCCGCACCTCCGAACCGAGCCAGATGATCCGCTCGGAGAGCAGGCGGTTGTAGATGTGGTCGCCGAGGGCGAAGTTCTTGGTATCCGTCTGGGCCTGGGGCATCTCGCTCACGTATCTGCTCCTGATCGATCGGGCGATGTCTCTGCTTGACACTAACGCCGCACCGCCGGCGCAGATGCCCGCAGCCGGGGAGTTTCGCTGTCGGCGCATCTACCGCCGGGTGGTTTCGCTGCGGGCGCAGCCCGCAGGGCTACTCGTGGTCGCCCGTGGGGCTACTTGGCGTCACCCTCGGCGTCGGCGTCCTCGTCGGCGCTGCCCGACTCGTCCTCGTCGCCGGCATCCTCGGCGCCCTCGGCCTCGACGTCCACGTCCACGAGTTCGGTGGCCGCCTGGC
>CALKWS010000338.1 GCA_938004115.1 uncultured Ruaniaceae bacterium | reverse complement strand
TCGGTGATGTCCGACGGCGAGGGGCCGCTGGAGTTCCGGCGCGCCTACTACCGGGCCGACCGGTACCGGTTCATCGTCAACCGTCCCCTGGAACGCATCATCGCCACGTGATCCGGCGCCACTCCCCCACCTGATCCGGCGCCACTCCGCGACCTGATCCGGCGCCGCTCCACTACCTGGCCGGCGTCGCTCCGCCACCTGGCGGGCGCCACTCCCCTACCTGGCCGACGTTACTCCGCCACCTGGCGGCGACGCACCGCTGCGTAGTCACCCGAAGTCCCACTGCGCTCTCGGACGAGGAGGGCGTTGACTTGGGGTGTGGCCCATTGGTATATCTGGATATAACCGGTATTGTCCACGATCGTTCGCCCGAGCGAGGTAGCCGGGCGATCACAGTCAGGAGTCCCCCGTTGAAGGACCAACTTCGTATCGTCAGCCCCAACGGGCATCTTGGTTTCGCCCCCACGAAGGTGGAGAGTTTCCGGTTGGCGGTGGAGACCAAACCGGACTACTACTGCGCCGACTCGGGCAGTGACGATATCGGGGCCACCGCCCTGGGCGCGGACCGGTCGGTCAGCATGGAGCGCTGGCAGCGCCACGACCTGGAGCTCATGCTGCTCGCCGCCCGGGAACAGGACGTACCGATGATCATCGGCTCGGCCGGCGACTGCGGTTCCAACAGTCGGGTGGACATGTACGTGCAGATGATCCGGGACATCGCCGCCGAACATGACCTGCCGCCGTTCAAACTCGCCTACTTCTACTCCGAGGTGCCCACCTCCCACCTGCGGGACCTGCACGACTCGGGCATCGTGATCGAGGGCCTGGACGGCCGCGAGGCCCTGAGCCGCGAGGAGATCGACGCCACCACCCGGGCGGTGGCGGTGGCCGGGGTGCACCCGTTCATCAAAGCCCTGGAGGCTGGGGCCGACGTGATCATCGGCGGACGCTCCAGCGACGTCGCCGTCTTCGCCGCCCCGGCGATCTACGAGGGCTTCCCGGAGAACCACGCCTACTACCTGGGCAAGGTGCTGGAGTGCGCCTCGTTCTGCGCCGAACCGTACGGCGCCAAGGAGTCGGTGATCGGCACCATCACGCATGACGACGTGAAGGTCACCGCGATGGCGCCCTGGCAGCGGTGCACAGTGGCCAGCGTCGCGGGCCACGCCATGTACGAACGGTCCAACCCCTACTTCGAGTACTTCGCCGGCGGCATGCTGGACATGACCGACTGCAAGTACGAGCAGTACGACGAGAAGACCACCCGCGTCACCGGGCAGCGGTACGTGCCCGTGGAGGGCGACGTCACGGTGAAGATCGAGGGCTCCGGCAGGGTCGGGGAGAAGTACATCGGCATCGCCGGGATCCGCGACCCCTACACCATCGCCAACATCGACAAGGTGGTGGAACTCGCCCGCGGGCAGGTCGCCGAGGAGTTCAGCGACATGGACTACCACCTCGAGTTCATCGTCTACGGCAAGAACGGTGTGATGGGTGACCTGGAGCCGGTTCAGGAGATCAACAGCCACGAACTCGGCGTGGTGGTGGAGGGCATTGCCGACACCGCCGAGGCGGCCGAGTCGCTGACGCTGTTCGCCACCCGGCAGATCTTCTACGCCCGGCTGCCCGAGGTGAAGGGCACCGCCGGCACGGCAGCGTTCGTCACCGACGAGGTGCTGCCGGCCACCACCGCGTACCGGTGGACGATGAACCACATCATCCCGGTGTCCGACCCGATGTCGCTGTTCGATCTGCACGTGGTCGACGTCAACGCCGGTGCCATGGCCGACGTGGCCAATTGAGAAGAAGCGACACGGATCAGGAGCAGGAGCAAACCATGAGCACCGCGATGACCACCCTGGGTGAGTTGGCGAAGACCGTGCGCAGCAAGAACGCCGGGACGGACCGGATCACCTTCGACGTGATCTTCAGCGACGCCGCCACCTACGAGCACGTCCGCGACAGCGGGGCACTCACCCGTGAGTCGGTGCGCGAACTCTTCGGCGTCGAGGACAGTCGGATCACCGACTTCGTGCACTACGACCCCGCCTATGCCATCAAGTTCACCATCCAGCGGGACAAGCCCAGCAGCAGCCCGGGCGACCGGGACGTCTTCGGCTCCCAGCAGTACCCGCCGCTGCTCGGTGTGCCGGTGCCCGCGATGCCGGGCGGCGATAAGTCCTGAACAACTCGCGCTGCGGACGACGACGGGGGCCCGGACTTGGTGTCCGGGCCCCCGTCGCTTTCGTACTTGGGGGTGTTCGCTAAGCCCCTGCGCGGTGGGACTCGATGGCCTCGATCAACTGGGGGACGACGGTGAAGAGGTCGCCGACGACGCCGTAGTCGGCGATTTCGAAGATTGGGGATTCGGGGTCCTTGTCGATGGCCACGATGGTCTTGGAGGTCTGCATCCCGGCGCGGTGTTGGATCGCCCCGGAGATGCCCACCGCGACATACAGGTTCGGGGCCACGGTCACCCCGGTCTGGCCAACCTGGGTCTCCGGCGGGGCGAACCCGGCATCCACCGCCGCCCGCGAGGCCCCCA
>CALKWS010000337.1 GCA_938004115.1 uncultured Ruaniaceae bacterium | reverse complement strand
GAGAACGCCGAGGTCGAGTCCTACCTGTAACGCGGCGCCCGACGGCGCAACACGCCTGCCGTAGAACGGCACCCGACGGCGTAACACGCCTCCCGTAGAACAGCGCCCGACGGCGCAACACGCCTGCCGTAGAACAGCGCCCGACGGCGCAACACGCCACCCGTAGAACGGCGCCCGACGGCGCAACACGCCGCAGCCTGCTGGTACCGCGGTCAGGTTCGCTGTGCCGCCGCTTGGTCTGCGTAGATTGTCGCGGGCGGTCCCGCATGCACGACGGTCGCCGGCCATCGGGCGTCATAGGCGGAGGCCGCGGCAATCTCCTGGAAAGCTCGCTGCTTATGGGCGCCGGTGATCACCATCGCCAACTCGCGGGAGTGGTCAGCGATCGTTGCCGGACCGACCGTCACACCGAATCTCGGCACGGCGGCGACCGTCCGGAACTCCGGGAACGTGGCCAGGTTGTCTTCCCGCGTGGTCTGGGCCAACTCGACGACTCTCGTTCGGGCGTCGCTCGGGGTGTCCGGCGGGTTGAAGGCGACGTGACCATCGCTCGCCCCGCTGGCCAGCAGGAACACATCGACCCCTCCGGTGGCGGCAATGCGCTCGTCGTACGCCTCCGGCTCCTGGGGGTCGGGCAGCCACACCTCCACTCGAACACCGGCGGCCTGCAGCGGCGCCGCAATCACCTCCGCGGCGAAGCGCTCACAACTGGCGTGGCTGTCCGAGGCGAGCCGGCGGGGCCGCTGCGGGGCGCCAACGAGGTAGTCATCCATCATCACCACCAGAACGTCGCCGGGCTCGCCGGCGCCCGCAGAGACCGCCTGCGCCAAGCCGCGGTAGGTCGGGCGCAGCGATCGCCCACCCGGACAACCCAGGACGAATCGGTGTCCCCGACGCCACGTCGCTTGCATTGCATGAAGCAAGTGCTGCGCCAGCGCGGCACCCACCGCATCGGCATCGGGGAGGACGACGACGTGCGTTGCCATGGCGCTACTCCTTCACTGCACCGGAGAGCATTCCGGAGATCAGGCGGCGTTGGAAGATCAGATACAGCACCAGCACGGGCAATGCCACGAGGACGGCCGCGGCGGCGGTCACCGCAGGATCGCTGAGCCGGCGGTTACCGGCGAAGAAGGACAATGCCAACGGCGCGGTCTGGACCGTCTGCCCGTCAGGCACAAGGACCAGCGCCAGCAGGAACTCGTTCCAGGTGAACAGGAAGAGCAACGTCCCTAGTGTGATCAGGGCCGGAACGGTGACGGGCACCATGATGGACCGCAGGGTACGCATCCGGGACGCACCGTCCAAGGCTGCCGCCTCCGTCAGAGACTCGGGCAATTGCGTGAAGGTAACACGTAGCCACAGCACCGCGAACGACGTGGACAGTCCGATCTGGGGCAGGATGAGCGCCCAGTAGGTGTTGAGCAATCCCCACGACTCGAACATGTGATACAGCGGTATCACGGTCGCCTCATAGGGCATCACTAGGCCCAGCAGGAGCAGTCCACTGAGCACGAGGAGCACCTTGGACGTGCCTCGGGTCAGGGCGTAAGCCGCTGGCGTGGTGAGCAGCAGGGTGCCCGCCACGACCGCGACGGCCACGATCAAACTGGAGAGCAGCGCCGAGGAGAAGCCGCCACGCTCCCACGCCTGGGCGAAGTTGCCGAAGTACAGGGACGTGGGGATCCCGACGCCGCTCGGGCGCTCCCCCGGGCGGCTCATGGCCAGCGACAGGATTGACAAGAAGGGGTACAGCGCGATCACCGCTGCGATGATCAGCACACCGTGGCCGATGATCGTCTCGCGACGGCTCCCAGTCATTTCGCCTCCCGTTCCCGCAACGGCACGATGATCGCGGCGGTCAAGATCAGGATCAGCACGGTCAGCAGCACGCTCACCGCTGCGGCGTCCCCGACTTGGCGGGAGACGAATGCACCGTCGTAGATGAAGACGCTGGGGACCATGGTGCTCGAGCCGGGCCCGCCGCGCGTGGTGTTCCAGACGATGTCGAAGTTGCGCAGCGCCACGGTGAGGGTAAAGACCAGCGCAACCATGATCTCGCCCCGGAGCGAAGGGACGGTAATGGTGAAGAACTCGCGGATCGGTCCCGCGCCGTCGAGGCGGACCGCCTCATACAACTCCGGGGGAATCCGCTGCACGCCGGCGATGAACAGCACCATGCACAAGCCAGACATGACCCAGGTTCCGATGAACCCAACCGCTGGCAGGGCGAGCGTGAAGTCACCGAGGAATACCACCGGGGTGCCGCCCACCGCCTCGAGCGCGGCATTGATCGGTCCTTGCGCGTCATACATCCAGCGCCACGCGACCGCGACGACCACCATGGACAGCACTTGCGGCATAAACAGGATGGTCCGGAAGACTGACGACCCGCGCACGCGGATCCTGGACATGATCCCGGCGATCACCAGCCCGAGAGCCGTTGGCAGCAGGCAGTAGAAGAACACGAACACCAAGGACCGCAGCAGCGCCCGCCGAATCTCCGGGTTACCCAGTGCTTCGGCGTAATTGGCCAGGCCCACCGGCTCGGCGGCCGTGATGCCGTTCCAGTCATAGAACGAAAACTGCACGGTCTGCACCAGCGGCCAGAGAACGAACAGGCCGTAGGCGATCAGGGCCGGGATCAGGAATGCAGCGCGCCACCAGGAGACGGGGGCCCGTCTCCTGGCCGCGCGCTTCGAATCAGCTACCACTGTGGTCAACGGGCTTCGTGGAAGTCTTCCCATTCGAGTTGGACGGCCGCCAGGAAGTCCTCGGGCTCACTGCGCCCGTCCATGAGGTTCTGCAGTTCGCTACCGAAGATGCTGTACAGGTTCGGCGTTGCCCAGTCCGGATAGTCGATCTGGCCATCCGCGGCCATCAGTTCATCATTGACCGCCACCAGATCCGCTGCCATCGGGCCCGGGGGCTCCACGTCGGCGTTCACCGGGATGCGGTTGACCGATGCCAGAAGTGGAGCGTTTTCCGGTGAGTTCATCTCGGCGACGAACGCGATCGCCGCGGCCTCCACGTCGGTTCTCGCACTGATGTGCCACGGGAAACTGACCGAACCGATGCTTGCTACCGAGCCACTGGGACCGACCGGCGGCGCCATGAAGCCGAACGACTCCCCGCCACCTTCGATGATCGCCGGAGCGTACCAATCTCCAGCGACCATGAACGCCGCCTCGCCGCCGCCGAAGCGGACCGCAGCATCGTCGATGCCGACGCTGTTGTAGGCCTCGCCGAAGTACCCCTGCTCAGCCCACCTCGCCAGTCGCTCAGCGGCCGCGAGGTTGTCGTCGGTCTCGAACGTGGCCCCCTCGGCCCCACTGATCCACGCGTTGACCTCGTCGGCGTCGGCGAACGCTCCGAGCAGTGCCCCGTAAACGTGCAACGCCGGCCACTGCTCCGAGTTGCCCAGCATGATCGGGAGATCACCGTTGTCGTGGACGGCTTCGAGTGCCGCCTCGAACTCCTCGAGGCTGGAGGGGATCTCTACACCTGCATCCTGCAGGATCTCCTCGTTGTAGAACACCCCAATGTTGTTCGCCACCGGTGAGATGCCGTACAGATCGCCGGACCGGAATTGTGAGCCGTCGTCCTCCCAACGCAACGGACCGAGGAGTTGGTCGTTGAACGACTCGTCCCAGCCGTAGGCCTCGGCCACGTCCTCCAGGGGGCGCAGCAATCCGGCCTCCACCAGGAGAGCATCGGTCCCGAAGCCCTGGTTGCCCTGCGCCACATCCGGCGGGTCCTCGCTGTTCAGAGCGTTCACCACCGTCGTCACCAGATCGTCGATCGCGCGCACCGAGACTTGGACATCCACATTGGGGTAGCGATCCTCGAACTCCGGCACGAACAGGTCGAGGGTTTCCTCCTCCCCAGCCTCGGCCCACACGGTGAGTTCGATGTCCCCGAGTTCCGCGATTTGCTCGGCGGTGATCGGTTCGGTGATCTCTGCCAATTCAGTCTCTGAGCGCTCTCCGCCTCCCGGCGGCGAGCATGCAGCAGCGAGTAAGGCAGTAGCGACACCGGCACCGATGATGAGACTGCGACGCCGCAGTGATGTGCTCGGCAGGGTTCCGGGCATGGTCGTCCTCTCCTAGTTCAGACTGTGCCGTCCCACCATAGACCAATTAGGCCAGTCGAAGACCAGTGCTGCACGCTTCGCTCACCAACTGGTCTGACTGGTAGCCTTGAGCAGACCCGACGTTGCTTGAGGAGTTGCACGATGTCCGAACAGACCCACGCGCCGGCACGCCCCCGTCGCGCCACCCCACGTCCCGTTTATGACGCCGCTACTGTCATTGCTCAGGAGGATGCGGCTGCTCACCTCTGGGGGGATCCTGCATCGGGTTTCGTCAGCGACCGGGTGTACCTGTCCACCGATGTGCTGCACGTCCTTCGTTACGAACTCGGCCCCGGGCGGCGGTTCGTGCACAGCGCGACGAACCCCACCATCTTCGCCGCGGATGTGACCTACATCGTGCTCGAGGGGACCCTCTGGGCCGCCGACCCTGAGCACGGTGAGGTCCAACCAGTCGAAGCCGGGCAGATGCTCTTCTTCCGCCGCGATACCTGGCACCACGTGTTCAATCCCTCCGACGATCCGGTTCGGGTGCTGGAATTCTTCGCCCCACCCCCATCGCGGGGCACCGCTTCGACGTATGCCAAGCAGCAACCCATGCTTGAGCAGGTCTCCTACGACGATGCGCGCTGGCACCGTCGCTGGCCAGAGGCCCGCGCCGAGCAGGCCGCTGCGAGCCGTCTGCACGTGCTGGGTGAGCGGACCATGCGCTGGCGCATCATCGACGACGAAGCGCGACATGTGGAGGGCGTCGCGATCGATACCGAACATCTCACAGTTGTGCAGGGACGCATCGCGCCCGGATACCTGGGCGATGAGCGGGTGGCGATCGACGAATCACTCATCTACCTGACTGAGGGCTCGCTCTACATCCTGCTGCCCGACGCGCCCGACGGCGAGCAGGCGTGGTTCCCACTGACTCCGGGCGACGTGGCGTACCTGCCGGCCGGCACGGCGTACCGACTGGTGGACCAGGACGGGATCGGCGGACGGTACTGGCTCGGCAGCGCACGACCCGTGCCCGACCACTGGCCGCCGTGACCGTCCTGGCCCGCGGCGTCTGCGGCAGCACCATCCGTGGCGTGGTACGCACCGCCGATGGCCGCGTGCTCGCCGAGCAGAGACTCGCGACCGGTGACGGCGACCCCGAGCTGGCCACTCTGCACCGGGTAGCGCGGCACCTTCGGGACGTCGCATTGCGTGAGGCGGGAGAGGATGTCCGAGCCGTCGGCGTGGGAATTCCAGAGTATGTGGACCCGCAGGGCAAACTCACGTCGCGAGACGTCCTGGCGTGGACCAGCCAGCCCGAAGACCTCCTTGCGGACATCGCGCCGGTCATCGCCGTGGAGTCCGACGTGCGCTGTGCGGCCTGGGCGGAACAACGCGTGTCCTCCGAGCCGAGTGACTTCGTCGTCGTCTCCGTCGGCACCGGCATCTCCCACGCCGTCGTCCGGGACGGCGAAGTCGTGCGCGGAGCCCGGGGCGAGGCGATCGGTCTGGGACAACTTCCTGCCGGTGACCCACGAGCCGGGCTCCGCCCCACCATCGAGGAGGTCGCTTCCGGCGCCGGCTTGGAGCGCCAGTACCGGCAGCGGTCCGGGCACTCCGTCGACGGCGGAGCCCGCGAGGTGGTGCGGCTGGCCGGTCAAGGGGATGCCGATGCGCTCGATGTTCTACACGATGCCGGTGAGGCGCTGGCCTATGCCGCATGGGTCCTCGTCCAGGTGCTCGACCCAGCCAGGATCGTGCTGACCGGCGGACTAGGCTCGGCAGACACCCCGATGCATGACCGGATGCGTACTGCGTACGCCGACCTCACGCACAATCGCCCGGGAGCGGCGGCGATTCAGGTGAGCACTCTGGGCGATCGGGCCGGGTTGGTGGGCGCCGAGGTGGTCGCCCGAGGGGCACTCAAGGAGGGGCAGTGAGTTCTGAGGCATCGGCAGCGGAATCGGCACGGCGTTCGATCCTGAACGCCATTGAGAATGGCGTGTTCACACCGGGTGAAAGGCTGCCGAGCGAACGCTCCCTGGCGGCCGAACTCAGGGTGAGCCGTGAGACCCTGCGCCAGGCCCTCAAGGAGCTCGCCCGCGAGGAGGTTGTGACCTCCTCCCCGCAACGGGGATGGTTCGTTGCGGTCAACATGGTGAGCGATCCACCGAACGAACTGCAGAGTTTCACCGACATGGCGCGCGCCCGCGGACTCGAACCCACCACCCGGATCCTGAGCAGGAAGCGCCGCGCCGCCCAGTTCGAGGAGGCCGACCGGCTCGCTCTGGCCCCTGCCTCGCCCGTCCTCGACATCCACCGGCTCCGCAGTCTGGATGGCGTGCCGGTGTCGCTCGACCGGACGGTCGTGGCACTGAGCCGCGCTCCCGGATTGGCCGACGTCGACCTCACCGACGTCTCGTTGTACCAGACGCTGGAGGACGTGTGCGGAGTACGCGTGGCTCGCAGCAACTACTCCGTGCGCGCCGACGCCGCAGAGGACGAGGTGGCGGAACTGCTCCAATTGGACCCGGGCATGCCGGTGCTCGTCGGGGAGGAAGTGACGTTCGACATCGGCGACCGCCCTATCCTCACCGGCCAATTGACCTACCGGGCCGACGCATACCGGTTCGAGGCCACCCTATTCCGGCCCGGCAGCCGACCACCCCGTACACGTGTTGCCGACCAGCCCCGAAGCCTTACCGACCTTGGAACGAAGCACCATGACTGACCTGTTCATCGACGGCACCTGGAAACCAGCCAGCGACGGTGCC
>CALKWS010000336.1 GCA_938004115.1 uncultured Ruaniaceae bacterium | reverse complement strand
TGGGGGCCTCGCGGGCGGCGGTGGATGCCGGGTTCGCCCCGCCGGAGACCCAGGTCGGTCAGACCGGGGTGACGGTGGCCCCGAACCTGTATGTCGCGGTGGGGATCTCCGGGGCGATCCAACACCGGGCCGGGATGCAGACCTCCAAGACCATCGTGGCCATCGACAAGGACCCCGAGTCCCCGATCTTCGAGATCGCCGACTACGGCGTGGTCGGCGACCTGTTCACCGTCGTTCCCCAACTCATCGAGGCGATCAACGACCAGCGTCAGCGAAACTGAACCAAGACACCGCACCTGCTCTTACACCGGGCACCGGGACGGTGCGCCACAATGGGCGGGCGTGCCCGCGCACTTACGTGCGCCGGTAGAGATGGAGGAGATTGGGACGATGGCGACCGCGACGAACCGGGGTAAGCAACTGGCGATTGCGATCCCCGTTGCCTTAGTGGTGTTAGTGGTCGTGGTGCTGGCTGCACGGTGGTTGCGCGGTATGGATCCGGTCGCGGATTTCATCGGAACTTATCCGGGGACCAACCCGCAGCCCGAGGCGGCACCCGAGCGGATTGCCGGATGGGTGAACTGGGCCCACTTCTTGAACATGTTCCTGATGGTGCTGATCATCAAGACGGGCTGGCAGATTCGCACCACAACACGCCCTCCGGCGCACTGGCAGGCGAAGAAGCCCGGCCTGCTGGCCGGCCCGCGGCCACAGCGGATCAGCATCCACATTTGGACGCACCTGGCCCTGGACGCGCTGTGGGTGGTCAACGGACTGGTGTTCGCGGTGTTGATCTTCGCTACCGGGCACTGGATGCGGATCGTGCCCACGAGCCTGGACATCTTTCCGAACGCGCTCTCGGCGGGGCTGCAGTACCTGTCGTTGGACTTTCCCACCACGTCGGGATGGGCCTCCTACAACGCATTGCAGGTACTGGCCTACTTCATCACCGTGTTCATCGCTGCCCCGCTGGCAGCGATCAGTGGGCTACGGCTGTCTCCCGCCTGGCGCCCCACGTGGGCGGTGAGCAGGATCTTCTCGATCGAGGCTGCCCGGAAGATCCACTTCCCGATCATGGTCTACTTCGTGGGGTTCATCCTGGTCCACATCACGTTGGTCTTCACCACCGGCGCCCTTCGGAACCTGAACATCATGTACGCCGCGCGTGATGAGGTCAGTTGGGTGGGTCTGGGAATCTTCGCCGCCTCCCTGGTGATCACCATCGTCGCCTGGGTGCTGCTGCGCCCGGCCTTCCTCGCCCCCGTGGCCTCCGCCACCGGCAAGGTCACCCGCTAGTTCCGCTCCCGAGTTTGACCGGTCCACCCTGCCCCATCCGTGACTCCATACGTATCGAGCGGTCCATGGACGCGCACACTCGCATGTATGCATCACTCGGCAGTTCTCATGGGACGAGCACCTGAGTCCGTCCTGATGTATACATCTGGCCTCAACTGGTCTATCGTGGAACCGTGCTGGCGAGCGAACGGGCGTACCTGCGGCTGCGGGAGGACATCGTCTCCGGCCGCTTGGCGCCCGGGACCGCGCTAGGGGAAGTCGAACAAGCCGCCCGCCTGGGGGTGTCTCGCACGCCGCTACGCGAAGCGTTGCGACGACTGGGTGCCGAGGGTCTGTGCGTGATCGGCAAGGGCCGGACCTATACCGTCTCGGCGATCTCCCCGGACGACGTGCGGCACCTGTTCGAACTACGCGAGGCGTTGGAGTGCCAGGCTGCCCGGCTGGCGGCGATGCGGGGACAGCAGGCCATATTCGCGGGCCTAGCCCAGCGCTTCGGCGAAGCCGCCGCGCTGTTGTCCCCGGAAGACCCCGAACACGCGAATTACTACCGCCTCGTAGCGGACTTGGACGCAGCACTGGACGAGGCGATGGCGAGTCCGGCGATACAGCGTGCCCTCAGTTCCCTGCGCTCCCAGGTTGCTCGCGCGCGGCGATTGTCCAAGGACGACCACGCGCGCCTGGTCCAGGCAGCGCGGGAGCACCAGATGATCGCGGGAGCGGTCGCCGACGGTGACGCCACACTGGCGGCACAAGCCACCGCCATCCACCTGCGAGCCAGCCTCGACGCGATCCTGGCCGCCCTGGCCGAAACCACCGACCATGATCCAGTTGTTGACCCGACACCGGGCACCCCTGCTTGAGGAGAGCACCTGATGAATGCCGATGACATGATCTTCCACGACGTGCGCGTCCACCCCAGCGCCGACAACCTTGCGCGCGAGGACCAACTAGCCTGGAAGATCGCCGAGGTGGCCACCGACCCGGTGGAGGTCACTGCGGAGGCCACCGAGATGATCATCAACCGGATCATCGACAACGCTGCCGTGGCCACCGCCTCGCTCACCCGCGGCCCGGCCGTCGCCTCCCGCGCCCAGGCGCAGGCTCACCCCTACACTCCCGGCGCCACGGTGTTCGGCCTCGAGCAGACCGAGCGCGTCAGCCCCGAGTGGGCCGCCTGGGCCAACGGTGTGGCGGTGCGCGAACTGGACTTCCACGACACCTTCCTGGCGGCCGACTACTCCCACCCGGCGGACAACATCCCCGCGATCCTTGCCGTCGCCCAGCACCTGGCCGACGCCCGGAACCTCACCGGCGCCGAACTCATCCGCGGTATCGCCACCGGCTATGAGATCCAGGTGAACCTGGTGCGTGCGATCTGCCTGCACGAGCACAAGATCGACCACGTCGCCCACCTCGGCCCGTCAGCCGCCGCCGGCATCGGCACCCTGCTCGGCCTGGACAACGAGACCATCTTCCAGGCGATCGGTCAGGCGCTACACACCACCACCGCCACCCGTCAGTCCCGCAAGGGTCAGATCTCCACCTGGAAGGCCCACGCGCCGGCGTTCGCCGGCAAGATGGCCGTGGAGGCAGTGGACCGGGCGATGCGCGGGCAGACTTCACCCGAGCCGATCTACGAGGGCGAGGACGGCGTCATCGCCTGGATGCTGGACGGCCCCGATGCCCACTACCGGGTGCCGCTGCCGGCCAAGGGCGCACCCAAACTCGGCATCCTGGACACCTACACCAAGGAACACTCCGCCGAGTACCAGTCCCAGGCCCTCATCGACCTGGCACGCAAGATCCACCACGAGCACCCTCAGGTGCGCGATGCCGATCTGGTGGAGTCCATCGTGATCCACACCTCCCACCACACCCACTACGTCATCGGATCCGGTGCCAACGACCCGGAGAAGTATGACCCCACCGCCTCCCGGGAGACCCTGGACCACTCCATTCCCTACATCCTGGCCGTGGCGCTGCAGGACGGCACCTGGCACCACGTGGACTCCTACACCCCCGAACGCGCCGGCCGGGCGGACACGGTGAAACTGTGGCAGAAGATCACCACGGCCGAGGACCCCGAGTGGACCCGCCGGTACCACTCGACCGACCCCGATGAGAAGGCCTTCGGCGGCCGGGTGGAGATCACCCTGACCGACGGATCACGCATCGTCGACGAGATCGCCGTCGCCGACGCCCACCCCCTGGGTGCCCGCCCGTTCGCGCGGGAACAGTACGTGCACAAATTCCGCACCCTGGCCGAAGGCGTGCTCGACGACGCCGAGATCGACCGCTTCCTCGACGTCACCCAGCGCCTACCCGAGTTGAGCGGCGGCGAACTGGCACAACTGACCGTCACCGCCCCGGCCGGTCTGCTGCGCACCGTCAGCGCTCCCGGTGGGATCTTCTGATGCTGCACGCGCCCACTCCCGCCCACGTCAAGCGCGCCCGGTTGCGCGAGCGTTTGGCCGCCGGGGACCTGCTGATCTTCCCCGGGGCGTTCAACCCGCTGTCGGCGGCACTCATCGGTGACAAAGGCTTCGACGGCGTCTACATCTCCGGCGCAGTGCTCTCCGCGGACCTGGGGCTGCCGGACATCGGCCTGACCACCCTGACCGAGGTGGCTGGCCGCAGCCAGCAGATCGCTCGGGTCACCGACCTGCCCGCCCTGGTGGATGCCGACACCGGCTTCGGTGAGCCGATGAACGTGGCCCGCACCGTGCACGCCCTGGAGGACGCCGGGGTGGCGGGCCTGCACATCGAGGACCAGGTCAACCCCAAACGCTGCGGACACCTGGACGGCAAGCAGGTGGTGGACACCGGCACCGCCACCAAACGCATCCGCGCAGCCGCCCAGGCCCGCCGCGATGAGAACCTGCTGATCATGGCCCGCACCGACATCCGAGCCGTGGAAGGACCGGAAGCCGCCCGGGACCGGGCCAAGGCGCTGGTGGACGCCGGAGCCGATGCCATCTTCCCCGAAGCGATGCGCGACCTGGCCGAGTTCGAAGCCATGGCGAACGCGGTCGATGTGCCGGTGCTGGCGAATATGACCGAGTTCGGCAAGTCCGAACTCTTCACCCACGATCAGCTCGCCTCGGCCGGTGTGCAGATCATCATCCACCCGGTGTCGCTGCTGCGCCTGGCGATGGGCGCGGCCGAACGTGGCCTGGACATCCTGCGCGGGCACGGCACCCTGGCACCAGCAGTGGATCAGATGCAGCACCGGGCACGGCTCTACGAACTGGTCGACTACGAGGCCTACAACGCCTTCGACAGTTCGATCTTCACCTACACCCCCGCGCCCACCCCGGGCACCGGGAACCCAACGAAGGAGTGACCATGAGCACCACACCTGAGATCAAGAAGGGCCTGGCGGGCGTCGTCGTCGATGAGACCGCCATCTCCAAGGTCAACCCCGAGACCAACTCCTTGCTCTACCGCGGCTACCCCGTGCAGGAACTCGCCGCGAAGTGCAGTTTCGAGGAAGTCGCCTACCTCCTCTGGCACGGCGACCTGCCCACCGCCGACCAGTTGGCTGAACTGCAGCAGGCCGAGCGGTCCCAGCGTGCCCTGGACGACAACGTCAAGGCTGTGATCGATGCGATCCCGCACTCCGCCCACCCGATGGACGTCCTGCGAACCGCCGTCAGCCTGATCGGCGCCAACGACCCCGAGGCCGAGAACGACTCCGAGTCCGCCAACCTCGCCAAGTCCCTGCGCCTGTTCGCCCAACTGCCCGCCGTCGTCGCCTACGACCAGCGCCGCCGACGCGGACAGGAACTCGTCCCCCCGCGTGAGGACCTCGGTTACGCCGAGAACTTCCTGCACATGACCTTCGGGGAGGTGCCGGCCGACGTCGTCGTGGATGCCTTCCGCGTGTCCCTGGTGCTGTACGCCGAGCACTCCTTCAACGCCTCCACCTTCACCGCTCGTGTGGTGACCTCCACCCTGAGCGACCTGTACTCCGCGGTGGTGGCCGCGATCGGTGCGCTCAAGGGCCCGTTGCACGGCGGCGCGAACGAGGCCGTGATGCACGTGTTCGACGAGATCGGCGAGGCCGATAAGGCCGAGGCGTGGTTGGAGCAAGCCCTGGCCGAGAAGCGGAAGATCATGGGCTTCGGGCACCGGGTGTACAAGAAGGGTGACTCGCGCGTGCCGAGCATGAAGGCCGCGCTGGACACGCTGGTGGAGCACTACGACCGGCCTGACATCCTGGCGATGTACGACAACCTCGAGAACGCGATGACGTCGCGGAAGAACATCAAGCCGAACCTGGACTACCCCTCCGGCCCGGCGTATCACCTGATGGGCTTCGACACCGAGATCTTCACCCCGCTGTTCGTGGCCTCCCGGATCACCGGCTGGACCGCCCACATCATGGAACAGTTGGCCTCCAATGCCCTCATCCGCCCGCTCTCGGAGTACGTCGGGCCGGACGAACGTCATCTCGACTGAGAATCGGAACTCGTAGGTAGTCCTTCGGTAGGGAAGCCTGCACCCGTGGAGCGGTCACCCAATCGGGTGGCCGCCACGGTCGGGTCGCGGGCAGGCACGTGCCGCGGCAGAGCAGCACGATCCTCACCGGTCATCGGAGCGCTGCCGCTCGAACCCGCCCAACCTTGCCATCCACGCCAGCGAACGCTGGCAACAATGCCCATACTCCCGGGCGTTCGTCGTCAACTAGCGTGGATCACGCAGATGGTTGCCGGCGAAGGAGCGCGTCCCATGGCCACGTTCTCAGGCGGTCGCTCATGACCACCCAGAGGATCTCCCTGCAGGAGGTCATCGACACCGTCCTGGACCCAGGCACGTTCCGAACCTGGGACGACCCGCCCGAGCAACCCGACTTCGGCCCGGAGTACGCCGCGCAACTCACCCGAGCCGGTGAGCGAGCGACCGGCGATGAAGCGGTGATCACCGGTGAGGCCCTCCTGGGCGGGCGGCGCGTGGCGATCATCGTGGGCGACTTCGACTTCCTCGCCGGCTCCCTGGGCAGCGTGGCCAGCGAGCGGATCACGCTCGCCTTCGAACGCGCCACCGCCGAGGGCCTGCCGATGCTGGCCTCGCCGATGTCCGGCGGCACCCGGATGCAGGAAGGCACCCCCGCGTTCCTGCAGATGATCAAGATCAGCCAGGCCGTACTGGCCCACCGCCGCGCCGGCCTGCCCTACCTGGTCTACCTACGCGAGCCCACCACCGGCGGCGCACTGGCGTCCTGGGGCTCCCTGGGCCACCTGACGATCGCCCAACCCGGCGCACTGATCGGTCTGCTCGGCCCCCGCGTGCGGGAAGTGATGATGGGCGAACGCTTGCCGGAGGGGGTGCAGCAGGCCGAGGCACTGGCCCGCAAGGGCGTGATCGACGGCGTCATCCCGCTCGGTGAACTGCGCACGACGGCGGTCAAAGCCCTGGAGGTGCTGAGCTCGCCGCAGGAGCCGGTCGGGCAGCACCAGGACCAATCGAGCATCGCCACTGACCGGGCGCCGTGGGACTCGGTACAGGCAACGCGCAACCCGGCCCGGCCCCGACTGCACCAACTGCTGCAGCACGCCGCCGAGGTATTCATCCCGTTGCGCGGCACCGGCACCGGCGAATCGGACCTGACCCTCACCGTGGGCCTGGCCCGCTTCCCGGGACTGTCCTGCGTCCTGGTGGGACAGGACCGCCGCCCCAGGCGCGACGCCTCGCTCAGCCCGGCGGCGCTGCGGGTGGCCCAACGCGGCTTCCACACCGCCGAGGAACTCGGTCTGCCGCTGGTCACCATCATCGACTCTCCCGGCCCGGAACTGTCCACCGAGGCCGAACACGGTGGCCTGGCCGGCGAGATCGCCCGCACCGTCGGCGCGCTGGCCACGGTGAAGGTGCCGGTGGTCTCGGTGATCCTCGGCGAGGGCAACGGCGTGGCCGCCCTGGCGCTGCTACCCGCCGACCGGACCATCTGCGCGGAGAACGGCTGGGTGGCCCCGCTCCCGCCGGAGGGTGCCAGCGCCATCATCCACCGCACCGCCGATCGCGCCCCGGACATGGCCAAGGCACACCGCGTCCGGGCGGTGGACCTACGCGCCATGGGCGCCGTCGACGAGATCGTGCCCGAACTGCCCGACGCCGCCCAGGAGCCCGCGGAGTTCAGCCGCCGGCTCATCGCCACCGCCACCGCGCATATGCGTGAGGTGATGGCCCTGCCCGACGACGAACGGCTCGCGACCCGCCACGACCGCTACCGCAGCATGCGCTGAGCAACCCCACGCCGACGACGCGACGGTCGGGTGGGCCTGCCCGCCACTGGATCCTGAACGCGGCTAGGCGTGGATCCGCCCGTCGGTGAGGCTGAGCGACTGACCGCTGCCGCCCCAGCGCCGGGCGATGATCTCCGCGGCGATCGACACCGCGGTCTCCTCCGGCGTCCGCCCTCGCAGGTCCAGGCCGATCGGGCTGTGCAGCCGCGCCAACTGCTCCTCGGTGGCCCCGGCCTCACGCAACCGGTCCATCCGGTCATCGTGGGTGCGCCGCGACCCCATCGCGCCGATGTAGCACCCCTCGGGCAGGTCGAAGGCAGCCTGGAGCACCGGCACATCGAACTTCGGGTCGTGGGTCAGGATGCACACCACCGTGCGCTCATCCACCCGCCCGCCGTCGATCTCCGCGCGCAGGTACCGGTGCGGCCAATCCACCACGAGTTCGTCCACGTCCGGGAACCGGGCCCGGGTGGCGAACAGCGGCCGCGCGTCGCACAGCGTCACCCGGTAGCCGAGCATCTTGCCCTGGCGGGCCATCGCGGCGGCGAAGTCGATCGCGCCGAACACCAGCATCCGGGGCCGGGGGGCGTAACTGTTGACGAACACCTCCATGCCCTCCCCGCGCCGCTCCCCGGCCGGCCCGTAGGTGAGGACCTCGGTGGCCCCCACGGCGAGCAGCCCGCGGGCGTCGTCGGCCACCGCGTGATCGGCGAACTCCGAGCCGAGCGACCCGCGCACCTCATCGGGACGGACCACCAGGCGCCGGCCCACCCAGTCCGGGTCGGGGTGGGCGATCACGGTGGCCACCGCCACCGGCCGCTCGGCCTCGATGTCGGCGGCCAGCGCGTCGAGGTCGGCGAAGGTGTCCTTGGACACCGGCTCCACGAACACGTCGATCACACCACCGCAGGTGAGCCCGACGGCGAAGGCATCGTCGTCGCTGATCCCGTACCGCTGCAGCATCGGGCCGCCGGTCT
>CALKWS010000335.1 GCA_938004115.1 uncultured Ruaniaceae bacterium | reverse complement strand
GAAGCCGCCGGCTACCGCATGCCCGGCCACCGGGAGACCCTCGCCCAGGAGCTGGACCGCCTCGGTGGCCCCGTCTCGCCAAGGTCCGCTGCGAACCCCGGCGGCTAACCCGGTGCCCACCGGTCGGTGCGCGATCGGCACGAGCCAGGACGCACCGGGCGTCGCCGGGCGCCGCCAGCGGCCGCCGCTGAGGATCTAGGACCTTCTACCCACCTCGCGCGGGGCCGGGTTCACCTACGCTCGAGCCGCCACCGTCGTGCTCCGGCGCCGTGCCACGTTGCTCCGGTGGCCGCAGGAGGAACGGCCCTACCGGTGAAGGACACCATGGCTACCACTGATCTCATCCGCCTCACCCCCCGGGTGGCGCGCGCCCGGGACCGGTGGAGGGGCAGAACCGGGGGCCGGTGATGACGAACCGCACCACGATCCCCCCACCGCGGCTGCCCCGCGTGGCCGGCGCGATCCAGGTCGGAGCGGGTACCCGCGAGGCGCTGGACGCGCGCTATCCGCTGACCGTCCTCCGCGGGGCACGGGGCTTCGGGAAGACCTCGGTGCTCGTGCACTGGCTGCGGGCCGCCGGGGATGACATACCCACGATCTACGTGACCCTGGACCACCGCGCCGGCACGGAGGACGGCTTCTGGACCACCCTGGCAACGGCGTTGGGCGCTGTGGGGATGGACGTCGATCCCCGACAGGAGGCGCGCGCCCAGGTGCTCGAGGCGATCGGGCAGGTGTCCTCGCCGCTTCGGTTGGTGCTGGACGATTTCCACTTCGCGGCCCCGCGGGCTGCCGGGGCGGGGATCGACGACGACCTGCTGGACCTGGTCCGCAACGACGACGGCTTCTACCTGGTCGTCGCAGGGCGCGTGCCGCGGCTCCTGGAGACCGCAGGCGCCGCCTCGGTGGGCACCGTACTGCTCGGTCCACAGGACCTGAAGCTCTCCGCACCGATGGTGCTCGCACTCGCCGAGGCCCTCCAGGTGCCGCTGCAGGAGAGTTGCGCGCGGCAGATCGTCGCCGACCTGGGGGGCTGGCCGGGAGCGATCCGCGCCGGGCTGACCAACACCGACCCGGAGAACGTCGTCGATGAACGCCTCGTGGCCGGGTACCTGGAGGCGGTGCTGCGCGATCACGGATCGGAGCAACTGCGCACATTCGTCCTCTCCACAGCCGTGCCGGAGGACTTCGACACCGACCTGGCCGCACTGCTCACCGATGAGCCACCCGCCGCCGCGCTGCGCGTCCTGCAGTTGGCCGGCTTCCTCCGGGTGCAGCACGGACCGGATGGCGTGCGGTACTCCTACTACCCGGCGATCCGCCGTGCGTTCCGGCAGGTACTGGAGGAGTCCCACCCGGTGTTGAAGCAGCAGGTGCACGAGCGGTTGATGAGTACGGCCGCCGAGGCGCAGAACCCGGCCACGGTGCTGCGCCATGCCGCACGTGCGGAACTCTGGGATGCCGTGTGCGCCGTGGTGGAACGGAACTGGATGCAACTGCTCACCGCCGCCCCGGCGGCGCTGCTCCAGGTGGTCGACGCTGCCCCGGCCACGGTCGTCGATGCCGATCCGCGGCTGCGGGTGGTGCGCAAGCACGGTGCCGTGCTCACCGATCCGGCCCTGTCCCCGCGCGCTCCCTGGCCCGTGGATGACGACCCGGCTCTCGCCGCTGACCTTGGTGCCTGGCCGGCAGGCGGCGCAGCCCGCCCCGATCCGCAGGGACTCGCCCTGGCGCTGTGGGGCAGTGCCAGTCTGCGCGGCGGTAACCCGGACGCGGCGATCTATGCCTTCAACGAGGCGCGGGTGCACGGGCACGGCACCGGCCACCGGGCCACGATGGCGCTCGGCGGTGCCGGCCTGGCGCTGGCGCACGCCCTGAACGGCGAACCCGACATGGCCGATCACGTGCTGCGTGAGCCGGATGTCCGCGCGGCGTTCCCGCCTGGTTCGGCGAAGGGCGGCCACCACAGGCTGGCAACCGCGGTCACCCTCGCCCGGCCGATGATCGCCGTCGACCGTGCCGA
>CALKWS010000334.1 GCA_938004115.1 uncultured Ruaniaceae bacterium | reverse complement strand
GCGCGAACGGCTCAGGCGGAGGCCCCGGCCCACGTGGCCGTGCCGATGCCGTGCATCCGGATCACCGGCGCACCGGCCTCATCGGAGGCATCCAGGTCCACCTCGGCGTACAACCGCCAGTCCCGGTCGCCGTCGGCGTCATCGAGGATCTGGACCACCTCCCAGCGCCGGCCATCGGTGCGGATCTGGCTCATCGTCCGGTTGCCGGCGTCCGGGCCGATCCCGATATCGGGATACTCCTCCCAGTACCCGGCGATCTCGGACCGCCAGCGGTCGGCGTCCCAGTCCTCCTGTCCCGCTTCGGTACTGAGCGCGGCGAGGGCCTCGTAGTCCTCTCGCGCCAGCAGTTCCACCCGGCGGAACATCGCCGCCCGCACCTTGGTGGCGAAGGCGTGCCGGTTCGCCGTGACTGGGGCGTCCTCACCGCCGAACCGGGCTTCCGCCGTCGTCCGCTGGTCCGCCGCACGGGCCTGGGCGAGTTTCTCCGGCGCCACGGCATCGCCGAGGCCGTCCCCGGCGTGCAGTGCCTCCCACTCGGCCAGCAGTGAGGAGTCCACCCCGCGCACCGCGGCGCCGAGCCAGTCGATGATCGCGGTGAGTTCCTCGGTGTGCCGTTCGGTGGGGACCACCTGCCGCAGCGCCTGGTAGGCGTCGGTGAGATACCGCAGCACCACGCCCTCGCTGCGGGCGATGGAGTACCGGGAGATCAACTCCGAGAACGTCATCGCGTGCTCCACCATGTGTCGCACCACCGACTTGGGGCGCAACGGGTACTCATCCACCCACGGGTGGGCGGTGCGGTACTCGGCCAGCGCCGCGCTGAGCAGTTCCGCCAGCGGCATCGGATGGGTGATCTCCTCCAGGGCCTCCATCCGTTCGGTGTACTCCCACCCCTCGGCCTTCATCGCCGCGATCGCCTCATCCCGGGCAGCCCGCTGCTGGGCCATCACCACCGGGCGCGGATCCTCCAGCGTCGCCTCGATCACCGACACCACGTCCAGGGCGTAGGTCTCGTCGTCCGGATCCAGCAGTTCCAGCGCTGCCAGGGCGAACGGGGACAGCGGCGCGTTCAGGGCGAAGTCGGTGGGCACCTCGCGCACCAGGCGGATCCGGCGGCCCTGCGCATCGGGTTCGGCGAGGCGCTCCACGATGCCGGCCGCCCGCAACGAGCGGTAGATGTGCACCGCACGGCGCAGGTGCGAATTCCACTCCATGGGCGGTTCGTGGTTGTCCAGCAGTAGTTTGGCCATCGCCGCTACCGGGTCGCCGTAGCGTTGCAGCACCCCCAGCACCATGGCGTGGGAGACGCGGAACTGGCTGGTGAGGGGCTCGGGTTGGGCGTCGCGCAGCCGCTCAAAGGTCTTGTCGGTCCAGTTCACCACCCCGGCCGGGGCCTTCTTGCGCACGATCTT
>CALKWS010000333.1 GCA_938004115.1 uncultured Ruaniaceae bacterium | reverse complement strand
TACGTGGAGCCAGCGGGACTCGAACCCGCAACCCCCTGCTTGCAAAGCAGGTGCGCTACCAATTGCGCCATGGCCCCTGGATGCACGCCGGACGAGGGCGTGCGTGGCGGAAAGGGCCGGAGAATACCGGCCGCGTCAGGTGCGTCCTCCGGTCAGGGAACCGGGTCGGTGACGTCTTCCCAGACCTCCCGGCCGGAGCGGTCCTCCTGCACCTGGCGCAACACCAGGCCGGCAGCGATCAATCCGAGCGCGATCAGAAACCACTTCTTCATCGTCCTCACCTTCCGTTGCCGGGCGATGGTGGGCCTAGCTGGACTCGAACCAGCGACCTCTTCCTTATCAGGGAAGCGCTCTAACCGTCTGAGCTATAGGCCCTCACGCGTTGGCGCCCACGTGAAGTGGACGCCGATTGAGACTACCCCAGGCGTGCACGCGGCACCAAAACCGCGCCCTGCGAACCTCGTCACACCCCTGCGGTCGCCCCGATGGACCCGGTCAGTCGTCCGTGAGCGTCAGGTGCAACCCGCCCACCATCGCGGCGACGATGTTGTACACGAACGCTCCCAGTGTGGCGATCGCGGTAATGAGGGCGATGTCGATGATCGCCACCACGGTGGCCACGCTCATCACCCGGGAGAACTCCAGGTACTCCAGCAGCGGACCGAACTGGGCCATGGCCTCGGCCTCTTCGAGCAACCCGCGGATCTGGGCGAACACTTCCATCTGGTTGAGCACCCACCACACCACCGCCGTGGCCACCACGATCCCGATGCCGATGGCGATCGACAGCAGGAACGCCAGCTTCATCATCGACCACGGATCGACCCGGGAGACGGCCAGCCGCACGCGCCGTGGTCCGGCTCCACGGCCGGCCGGCCGTGCCGGGCGTTCGGCACCGGTCGGCCTGGGTCGTTGCGCGGTGGTCTGGCCCCCGGGACGTTGCGGCTGCATGGCCGGCTGGTGCGAGGGGGGCCGGTTGGCCTGGCCGCCCTGCGCCGGCGGGCCAGCAGGGGCGGCCTGCGGGAAAGCGGTGGTGCGGACCGGGCCGGTCGTGGTGCCGCTGGTGTCGCTCATCAGTGTCCTTCGTCCTGGTTCTCAGTCGCCGGGGCAGCCCCTCCCGCTGCCTCATCCTGCGACGACGTTACGCCATCGTCATCCGCAGGCATAGATTCGCCGTCCTGGTCCTGCTCATCCTCACCCTCGGCATCTCCGACGCCGGCTCGCAACTCCAGGTTGCGGGCGATGCCGATGATGCGGTCGCCCGGATCGGGCCTGGCGAACGTCACGCCCTGGGTGGTGCGACCGGTGCGGGAGACCTCGTTGACCGCGGAACGGACGATCTTGCCGCGTTCCATGATCAACAGCACCTCGTCGTCGTCATCGGTGATCAGGGCACCGACCAGGTCACCGCGGGCCTCCACCAGGTTGGCGACCTTGATGCCCAGTCCGCCACGGCCCTGCACCCGGTACTCACTGACCGCGGTGCGCTTGGCGAACCCGCCCTCGGTGACCACGAACAGGTCGTCGTCGTCATCGCGCACCACGTCCATCGACAGCAGGGAGTCACCGTCGCGGAACTTCATCCCGGTCACACCCGAGGTGGCCCGGCCGGTGGGGCGCAGGGCCTCATCGGTGGCGGTGAACCGCAGCGACTGACCCTTGCGGGAGACCAGCAGCAGGTCCTCCCCCGCGTCGACCAGGCGGGCGGCGACGACCTCATCGGGGCCCTCGCCGTTGTCGCGCAGGTTGATCGCGATCACCCCGCCGGTGCGGGTGGAGTCGTAGTCCGATAGCCGGGTCTTCTTCACCAGACCACGTTTGGTGGCCAGCACCAGGTAGTCGGCCTGGTCGTAGTCGGTGATGTCCAGCACCTCGGCGACGCGTTCCTCGGGTTGCAGCGCGAGCAGGTTCGCCACGTGCTGCCCCTTGGCGTCGCGGCCGCCCTCGGGAACCTCATAGGCCTTGACCCGGTACACCCGGCCGAGCGTGGTGAAGAACAACAACCAGTGGTGGGTGGTGGTGACGAAGAAGTGGTCCACCACGTCATCGCCGCGCAGTTGCGCCCCGCGCACGCCCTTACCGCCGCGGTGCTGGGTGCGGTAGGCGTCCACCCGGGTGCGCTTGGCGTACCCGCCGCGGGTGAGGGTGACGACGACCTCCTCCTCGGGGATCAGGTCCTCCACGGACAGATCGCCGTCGTAGGGCAGGATATGGGTGCGTCGCTCGTCGCCGTACTTGTCCACCAGTTCGGCCAACTCGGCGGCGAGGATGCTGCGCTGCCGGTCCGGGGAGGCGAGGATGTCGCGGTAGTCGGCTATCTCCCGCTCCAGCTCGGCGTGCTCATCCAGGATCTTCTGACGTTCCAGCGCCGCCAGGCGGCGCAGCTGCATCTCCAGGATGGCGTTCGCCTGGACCTGGTCGATGTCGAGTAGATCCATCAACCCGGTGCGGGCCAGGTCCACCGTGCGGGAGGCGCGGATCAGGGCGATGACCTCATCGAGGGCGTCCAGGGCCTTGATCAGCCCCCGCAGGATGTGGATCCGGTCCTCGGCCCGCTGCAGCAGCCACTGGGTGCGCCGCACGATGACGTCGATCTGGTGGTCCACCCAGTGCCGGATGAACGCGTCCAGGCTCAGCGTGCGGGGCACGTTGT
>CALKWS010000332.1 GCA_938004115.1 uncultured Ruaniaceae bacterium | reverse complement strand
GAGCCACTACCGGGGCCGTAATAGACTGGACCGTTGTGGCTTGTGGAGTATCCCGTACTTCCTGTTGAGTCGAACTGAATTGGATTACGCCCAAGCGGATGTGTGAAATCGCGAATGCCCGACCTGCCAGATGGACTCAATCCCCACCATATAAAGGCAGGAGTGTCGACGACCACCCCGGAGATTACTACCTGGTACCCACCGGGGCAGTTACAACTATTGTGATAGTTTCCCATTCTCTGACAACTCCGCCTATTCGCCATTGAATTGTTCCTACGGTAGCAATCGTCGGCTCAGTTGTCTAGAGAACCAAATAGTGGATTCTGCAATCCAGATCCCGCGTTCCGCACTTATCGATGACCTTTTGTCCCCCGCCAAGATCGGCGCTCAGGTGCCTGCAAGCGCTGGGGGATTTCGAGTAGGTCCAGCACCTGGCGTTGCAGGCCGGTGAGGGCCAGCAGGAAGGTCTGCAGGTGGGCCCTGGTGTCATCGTGGAGGTGGTGGCGGGCCAGGGGCCGGAAGATCTCCAGTACTCGGGTGGCGGTGGGCGCCGGTCCTCGGGATACAGCGACAACTCGGTCAATTCGGCGTGGGCGGTGCCATGATGGGCAGATGCCTATCGACGAGCCCGCCCCGCAGGACGTGGCGATCTCCGATGACATGATCCGTCTGGGCCAGTTCCTCAAGCTCACCGCCGTGGCCGAGGACGGGATCGATGCCAAAGCGCTGCTGCTCGATGAGGCGGTGCGCGTCAACGGTGAGCCGGAGTCACGGCGGGGCCGGCAACTGGCGCCCGGTGACCTCGTGACCGTCACGGTACCGGCCGGCACCTTCCGGCTGCGGGTCACCCGCGAGTAGCAGTCGCCACGCTGCGAGGCCGCCCTGTTGGGCCACGCAGTGCTAGGCCACGCAGTGCGGGCCGAGCAGTGCCTTGAGGTCTCCGTACAGCGCCGGGGTGCGCTCCACCCGCAGTTGGTCGTCCAGGCGGAGCACGGTCGCCCGGCCCGGTGAGGTCAGCCGCAGTCGCACCTCGGTGGCCCCGGGATGGGTGGCCAGGATCTCCCGCAATTGCTGGACCACCGGGGTGGTGCACCGGTACTCGGCCAGGCTCACGGTGACCGGGGCATCGTCGCTGACCGAGACGTCCGGCAGGCTCATCTCCATCGCCTGCAACGCCAGGGAGTCGTCCCGGCGGCGGATCCGCCCGCGCAGCACCACCACGGTGTCCTCGGCCAGGGCGGTGGAATACGCCAGGTAGGTCTCACCGAAGAACAGCGCCTCCACGCTGCCGGCCATGTCCTCGATCGTCACGGCCGCCCAGGTGTTGCCCTGCTTGGACACCTTGCGCGCCACCGAGGTGATCAGCCCGGCCACGGTCACGGTGGAACCGTCGGGCCGGGCCTCGTCGGCCAGCAGGGTGGCGATCGGCACGTCCGCGGCCTTGGTCAGCACGTGCTCGATACCCGACAGCGGATGGTCGGACACGTACAGACCCAGCATCTCCCGTTCGAAGGCGAGTTTCTGCTTCTTGTCCCACTCCGGCAGGTCCGGAACGTCCACTGCCAGGGACACCTCCTCGCCGTCGTCGGCGCCCAGGTCGGCGAACAGGTCGAACTGGCCCTCGGCCTCCTTCCGCTTGACGCCGATGACGGCGTCGATGGCCTGTTCGTGGATGAGCAGCAGGGAGCGGCGGGTGTGCCCCAGGGAGTCGAACGCGCCGGCCTTGATGAGGGACTCGATCGTGCGCTTGTTGCACACCACCGCCGGCACCTTGTCCAGGAAGTCGGTGAAGGACGTGAAGGCCCCCTTCTCCTGGCGGGTGGCCACGATGGCCTTCACCACGTTCTCGCCCACGTTGCGCACCGCACGCAGCCCGAACCGGATGTCCTCCCCCACCGGGGTGAAGGTGCCCTCGGAGGCGTTGACGTCCGGGGGCAGCACGGTGATGCCCATCCGGCGGCATTCGTTCAGGTACAGCGCCGACTTGTCCTTGTCCTCCCGGGTGGAGGTGAGCAGCGCGGCCATGTACTCGCCCGGGTAGTGGGCCTTGAGATAGGCGGTCCAATAGGACACCAGCCCGTAGGCGGCCGAGTGGGCCTTGTTGAACGCGTAGTCACTGAACGGGACCAGCACTTCCCACAGGGCGTTGATCGCCTCATCGGGATAGCCCCGCTCCCGCATGCCCGCGGCGAACTTGTCGAACTCCGCATCCAGCACCTCGCGCTGCTTCTTGCCCATCGCGCGGCGCAGCAGGTCGGCTTCACCCAGCGTGTACCCGGCGAGCTTCTGGGCGATCTCCATCACCTGCTCCTGGTACACGATCAGCCCGTAGGTGGTGCCCAGGATCTCGTCCAGTGGCCCCGCCAACGCCGGGTGCAGCGGGGTGATGTCCTGCAGGCCGTTCTTGCGCAGGGCGTAGTTGGTGTGGGAGTTGGCACCCATCGGCCCGGGCCGGTAGAGGGCACCCACGGCGGAGATGTCCTCGAAGTTGTCCGGGCGCATCTGCCGCAACAGGGTGCGCATCCCGGCGCCGTCGAGCTGGAACAGCCCCAGGGTGTCCCCGCGGCCGAGCAACTCGTAGGTCTTGCGATCGTCCAGGGGCAGGTCCTCGACGATCACCGGCTCCTTGCCGTTGATCTCGATGTTGGCCAGGGCATCTTCCAGGATGGTGAGGTTCCGCAGCCCCAGGAAGTCCATCTTCACCAGGCCCAGGTCCTCCCCGGCGGGGAAGTCCACCTGGGTGATGACCGCGCCGTCCTGCTCCCGGCGCATGATCGGGATGACGTCGATCAGCGGTTCGCTGGCGATGATCACCCCCGCCGCGTGCACACCCCACTGCCGTTTCAGGCCCTCCAGGCCCTTGGCGGTCTCCAGCACCTTCGCCGCGTCGGGGTCCTCGGCGATGAGCTGGCGGAACTCCGCCGCCTCGGCGTAGCGAGAGTCCTCCGGGTCGAACATCCCCTTGAGCGAGACGTCCTTACCCATCACCGCCGGCGGCATCGCCTTGGTGAGCCGCTCCCCCATCGCGAACGGGTAGTCCAGCACCCGGCTGGCGTCCTTCAGTGCCTGCTTGGCCTTGATGGTGCCGTAGGTGACGATATAGGCGACCTTGTCCTCGCCGTACTTGTCGCTGACGTACCGGATCACCTCACCGCGGCGACGCTCGTCGAAGTCGATGTCGAAGTCCGGCAGGCTCATCCGCTCGGGGTTGAGGAACCGTTCGAAGATCAACCCGTTCTGCAGCGGGTCCAGCCCGGTGATGCCCATTGCGTAGGCGGCCATCGACCCGGCGCCCGACCCCCGGCCCGGGCCCACCCGGATGCCCTGGGACTTGGCCCAGTTGATGAAGTCGGCCACCACCAGGTAGTACCCGGCGTACCCCTTGGAACTGATGACCTCCTGCTCGTACTCGGCCTGCTTGCGCACCTCCTCCGGCACCCCGCCGGGGTAGCGCTCCCGCAGCCCCTCCTCCACCTTCCGCACGAAGTAGGAGACCTCGTCCTCCCCCTCGGGCACGGGGAAGTGCGGCATGTACCGGCCCACTTCCTCGGTGAAGGAGACCTCGCACTGTTCGGCCACCAGGAGGGTGTTGTCGCACGCCTCGGGGTGGTCGCGGAACAACTCGCGCATCTCCGCCCCGGACTTGAGGTAGAACTCCTCCCCCTCGAAGGCGAAGCGCGAGCCGCCCTGGGCGTAGGAAGGTTCGGTGAGTTTGGAGCCGGAGTTGACGCACAACAGCGCCTCGTGGGCGTGGGCGTCCTCGCGGCGGGTGTAGTGCAGGTCGTTGGTGGCCAGCAGCGGTGCGCCGATGTGCTTGGCGAGGCGGAACAGGTCGGCGATGGTGCGGCGCTCGATGTCGATGCCGTGGTCCATCACCTCGATGTAGTAGTTCTCCCGCCCGAAGATGTCCTGCATCTCCGCCGCGGCGCGCACGGCCTCGTCCCACTGCCCCAGCCGCAGCCGGGTCTGCACCTCACCGGAGGCGCAACCGGAGGTGGCGATCATCCCCTCCGAGTAGGTCGACAGCAGTTCGGCGTCCATCCGGGGCCACTTGCCCCACTGGCCCTCCAGGGACGCCAGCGAACTCATCCGGAACAGGTTGTGCATCCCGGTGTTGTTCTTCGCCAGCAGCGTCAGGTGGGTGTACGCACCGCGGGCGGACACGTCGTCCCCGCTCTGGGAGTCCTCCCCCCACCGCACCCGGGTGCGGTCGAACCGGGACGTCCCCGGGGTCAGGTAGGCCTCCACCCCGATGATCGGCTTGATGCCGTGCTTCCTCGCGGTGCGCCAGAAGTCGTAGGCGCCGAACAGGTAGCCGTGGTCGGTGGTGGCCAGCGCGGTCTGTCCGAGCCGGTTGGCCTCGGTGAACAGATCGTCCAACCGGGCCGCGCCGTCCAGCATGGAGTACTCGGTGTGCACGTGCAGGTGGACGAAGTCAGCGGCCATGGCACAGAGTCTAGGTGCCCGCGCCGACGCCGGGGCCGGGGCACACCGGGGCCGGCCGAGCCGGGCGCACGAGTGCCGCCGGGCCGCGGCGCACCGTTACCGCCGGGCCGGGAACACGGGTGCCGCCGGGCCGGGTTGCCAGGGGGCATAAGGTGGCCGGATGGGTGAGGAGCAGCGCTGGCGGCGGGTGGTGCGAGCCGCCGGACTATCCGACGAGGCCGGTGGCGTACGCCCCACGATCTTCGCGGAGATGACCGCGCTGGCACGCGAGACCGGAGCGCTGAACCTCGGTCAGGGCTTCCCGGACGACGACGGGCCGGCCGCGGTCCTCCACGCCGCCCGGGCGGCGATCGCCGACGGGCACAACCAGTACCCGCCGGGCACCGGGATCGCACCGCTGCGGGAGGCCGTGGCGGCCCACCAGGCCCGCCACTACGGCCTCCGGCTCGATCCGCAGACCCAGGTTGCCGTGACTAACGGGGCCACCGAGGCGATCGCCGCCGCGGTGCTGGCGCTGGCCGGACCCGGCGATGAGGTGCTCACCCTGGAGCCCTACTACGACTCCTACGCCGCGGTGATCGCCATGTCCGGCGCACGGCACGTGACGGTTCCGCTGCGCGCCGGGCCGCAGGGGTTCACCATCGACGCCCGGGCGCTGCGGGAGGCCTTCAGCGACCGCACCGCCGTGGTGCTGCTGAACACCCCGCACAACCCGACCGGGACGGTGCTGGATCGCACGGCGCTGACGCTCCTGGCCGACCTGGTTCGCGCCCACGACGCGGTGGTGGTCAGCGATGAGGTCTATGAGCACCTCACCTTCGACGACGCCGAGCACATCCCGATCGCCACCCTGCCGGGGATGTTCGAGCGCACGTTGACGATCTCCTCGGCCGGCAAGACGTTCTCGGTGACCGGGTGGAAGGTGGGGTGGGCGAGCGGCCCGCAGGACCTGGTGACCGCGGTGGTGTCCGTCAAGCAGTTCCTCACCTACACCGGCGGCGCCCCGTTCCAGCCGGCGGTGGCAACGGCCCTGGACCTGGAGACCACCGACGACCCCGACCGGGACTGGATCGCGCGCCTGCGCGCCGATCTGGCCGAGCGGCGCGATGCGCTCCTGGACGGCCTGACCCGGGCGGGCTTCGCCGTCGTGCGCCCGCAGGGCAGTTATTTCGTGATCGCCGACGCCGGGACGTGGTTGGACCGGCACGGTCTGCCCGATGGTGCGGCGCTGTGCCGGGCGTTGCCGGACCTGGCGGGTGTGGCGGCGGTACCGGTCTCGGCGTTCACCGTGCCCGGCAGCAGCGCCGACGGCGACCTGGCCGGCGCGGTGCGGTTCACCTTCACCAAGTCCTGGCCGGTGCTCAGTGCGGCGATCGAACGGCTGGTGGCGGCCCGAGCACCTTGACCGCGTCCCGGTGCCAGATCCGGGCGTCCAGGTAGCGGTCCTCGCCGATCCGGTAACCCAGCGCGGCGTAGAACGGGATCGCGCTCTCCTGGGCGGACAACTCCACCCGCACGCGGCCGTGATCGGCGTGTTCGGCCAGGGCGATGCGTTCCAGTGCCTCCATCAGCGCCCGCCCCACCCCGAGACCGCGGGCCTCGCGCAGCACCGCGACCCGGGTGGCATGGACGGTGCCGGGCCGCCGGGCGTCGATCAGCATCCGCGCGGTGCCCACATCGCGGCCGCCGGCGAGGGCCACCAGGTGCACGGCGTGCTCCGGACCGTCCAGACCGTCGAGCTCCTCCTCCGGCCGGACCCCCTGCTCCTCGACGAACACCTGCCAGCGCAGCGCATGCACCCGCGGCAGGCCTTCGGGGCCGTGGAGCCGTTCGATCGTCACCGGCGTCGTCATCGGTCGCGGAGCACCTCCAGGGCCCGGGCCAGATCCTCGGGATAGGCCGACTCCACGGTCAGCGACCGGCCGGTGGCGGGATGGTCGAAGGTCAGTTCCATCGCGTGCAGCCACTGCCGGGTCAGTCCCAGGTCGCCGGCGAGGACCGGGTCGGCGCCGTAGGTCAGGTCGCCCACGCACGGGTGGCCGATCGCGGCGGTGTGTACCCGGATCTGGTGGGTGCGGCCGGTCTCCAGGTCGATGCGCAGCAGGCTGGCCGCCCGCACCGCCTCCAGCGTGCTGTAGTGGGTGACGGCGTCCTTACCGCCGGCCACCACGGCCCACTTGTAGTCATGTTTGGGGTGGCGTCCGATCGGTCCGTCGATGGTGCCCTCGGTGGGGTCGGGATGGCCCTGGACGAGGGCGTGGTAGATCTTGGTCACCGTCCGTTCCCGGAACGCCTGCTTCAGGGCGGTGTAGGCCAGTTCGCTCTTGGCCACCACCATCAGCCCGGAGGTGCCCACGTCCAGTCGTTGCACCACCCCCTGGCGTTCGGCGGCGCCAGAGGTGGAGATTCGGTATCCGGCGGCGGCCAGCGCCCCGACGACGGTGGGTCCGTCCCAGCCCGGGCTGGGGTGAGCGGCCACGCCCACGGGTTTGTCCACCACCACGATGTGGTCATCGTCGTGGCGGATGACCATCCCGGGCACCGGTTCGGGGGGCCCGGCGGGGGCGGGCCGGTCCGGGGCGGGCAGGTCCACCTCGAGCCAACCCCCGGCGTGCAGCCGGTCCGACTTCGACACCTCCGCGCCGTCCAGGTGCACCCTGCCCTGGGTGAGCAGGTCGGCGGCCCTGGTGCGGCTCAGGCCCAGCAGCCGGGCCAGGGCGGCGTCGGCACGCTCGCCGTCCAGACCGTCCGGCACCGGCAGGGAGCGGCGTTCACTCATCGTCGTGCTCGGACACGTGGGTGGCGGGCTGGTCGCTGGAGCCGGCTCGCCCGGACGGCTCCTCCTCGGGCGTCGGTGCCCCGGCACCCTGCACGCCGTCGGCGACCTGCGCGTCGTCGG
>CALKWS010000331.1 GCA_938004115.1 uncultured Ruaniaceae bacterium | reverse complement strand
GCGGCCCAGCCTCCTGCGGCGTATCCGCGTGTGGTGCCGCATCTGCCGGTGCCGTGCCGTTGCCCTGACCGCCCCCGGACGGCGTAGTGGAAGCCCGGGCTGCGGCAGCGCCGGCTGCGGCAGCGGCCGGCGGTTTCATCGAGACGTGCACCTCCTGCGGCATCCGCACCTGCAGCAGCCTGCGCACCCGGATCGCGGGGTTGAGCGCCTCGTTCAGCCCTTCGCCCATCAGCGTCATGCCCATCACGAGCAGCACGATCGCCACGCCCGGGAACAGGCCGGTCCACCAGATACCCGCGCCGGCGTCGGCGACCGCGCGTTGCAGGTCATAGCCCCATTCGGCCGCCTCGGTCGGCTGGATGCCGTAGCCCAGGAAGCCCAGGCCGGCCAGGGTGAGGATGGCGTCGGCGGCGTTGAGCGTGGCGATCACGGGGACCGACTGGATCACGTTGTTCAGCAGGTACCGGAACATCACCGTCAGGGGCCGGGCGCCCATGGCACGAGCGGCCTCCACGTACGTCTGTTCCTTGGCGCTGACCGTGGCCGCCCGCACCACCCGGAAGTACTGCGGGACGTACACCGCTGTGATCGCCAGCGCCGCGGTGGCCGCACCGCCGCCGATGCGCTCGGACAACAGGAACGCCACCACGATCGCCAGCAGCAACGCCGGCAGGGTGAACAGCGCGTCCATGATCATCACCAGCACCCGGTCCAGCCACCGGCCCACGAACCCGGCGAGGAGGCCCAGCAGCACCCCGACCGCCAGGGAGAAGGTCAGCGCCAGCAGCACCACGGTGACCGCGGTCCGGGCCCCGAACACCACGCGGGAGAAGACGTCGTACCCCTGGGTGGAGGTGCCGAAGATGTGTTGGCCGCCGGGGGGAAGGTGGTTGGCGAACCGGCCGGCCTCGTCTGCGACCTGGGCGTGTCCGTACGGGGCGATCAGCGGCGCGAACACCGCCACGAGCAGCATCAGGACGGTCAGGACGGTGCCGGTCACCAGCATGAAGCGGCCCACCCCGTGGGAGGCGGTGTAGGGCCGGGCGATCCCGCGCAGGATGCGGCTCAGGCGCGAGCCGCCGGTGCCCCGGGTCTGGGACGGCGGCGGTGTGGGGACTGCTTCGACGGCCATCAGTACCTCACCCTCGGGTCGATGATCGCATTGATGATGTCGATCAGCAGCGACACGGTCACCACCGCGAGCGCGAAGAAGGTGATGATTCCCTGCACCGCCGCGTAGTCACGGGCATCCAGGTAGCGCACCAGCTGGGAGCCGATGCCGTTCCAGTTGAAGGTCTGTTCGGTCAGGATCGCCCCACCCAGCAGCAGTGCCACCTGCAGGCCGAGGATCGTCACGAACGGGACCATCGCGTTCTTGAACGCGTGGGCGACCACCACGCGCCGTTCGGGCACGCCCCGGGCACGGGCGGCCTCGACGTAGTCGCTGCTGAGGGTCTGGATCAGGTTGATCCGGATGATGCGGATGAACACCCCGGTGAGGAGCAGCCCGAGGGTGATGGCCGGCAGGACGAGGTGCTGCAGACCGTTGACGAACGCCGCGGTGTTGTCCGCCAGCAGGGCGTCGACGAGGAAGATGTTGGTGCGTGGGGGCACCGACGCGAACATCACCGGGGACGCCTGCGAACTGGACGGCAGCCAGCCCAGGGTCCGGGCGAACAGCAGTTGCAAGAGCAACCCGAGGAAGAACACCGGCGCCGCGTAGGTCAGTATCCCCAACACCCGCAGCACCGCATCCAGGGCGGTGTCCCGGAACCGGCCGGCCAGCAGGCCCAGCGGGATGGACAGCACCAGCGCCACCAGGAACGCCGCCAGGGTCAGGGTCAGCGTGGCGCCGCCGTTGACCGCGAAGATCTGGGTGACCGGCCGGTTGTCCACGATGGTGGTGCCCAGGTCGAAGGTGAGCACCCCGCCGATGTATTCGGCGTACTGCACCAGGATGGGCCGGTCATACCCGGCAGCCTCCCGCAGCGCCTGGAGTTCCTCGGCGCTGCGCTGCCCGCCCAGGGCCACGCTCACCGGGTCCCCGGGGGCCACCCGCATCAGGATGAACACGATCGTCAGGATGACCAGCACCTGCGGGATGAACAGCAGTAGCCGGGTGATCAGGTAGGTGCGTAGCGAACCGGTCGCCTGCCTTGACACTCACACGTCCTTCCAGGGCCACGGGGCCGTCCCGGGCCGGTGCCGGTGCACCGGGGTGGTGCACCGGCACCGGCGGGGGCTGTGCTGCGATGAGCCGGACGCGGCCGTGTGGCAGCGCCGCGGCGAGCACGTCTTACTCGGCGACTCCGCTCACTCCGGCGTAGTAGAAGATGAAGGACGGGTCCAACGTCTCCTCCACACCGGTGACGCCCTGGCGCACGGCGGCGATCTGGTCCCGCTGCCACAGTTGCACGATCGGCACCTCCTCGGCGGCGATCTGCGAGGCCCGCTCGAAGGCCGCCAGCCGGTTGTCCTCATCGGTGTCGGTGAGGATGGTGTCGATCAGATCATCCATCTCGGGGTTGCTGTACCCGTTGTTGAAGATGTTCTCGCTGCCGTAGAAGGGCTCGATGTAGTTCGCCGCGTCCGGGAAGTCGGGGAACCAGCCCAGGTCGAAGGCGTCCATCGACTGGTCGGAGAACGTCTCGGCGTACTGCGCCCAGGACAGTTGCTCCAGGTTGACGTCGAACAGTCCGGAGTCCTCGAGCTGGCGCTCGATCTCCCCGTACATGTCGCCGATCTCCTCCCCGTACCGGTCCGGCATCCACCAGGCGTCGAACGTCACCGGGATCTCCACGCCGGCGTCCTCCAGGGTCTGCCTGGCGGCGTCCACGTCCGGTTCCTGGCCGTAGGCGTCGGCGAAGGAGGGAACGTGCCCGGCCACGCCGTCGGGGATGGGTCCGTACAGCGGGGTGACGGTGTCGCGGTAGACCGAGGTGGCGATGGCTTCCCGGTCGATCACCTGCGCCACGGCCTGGCGCACGGCCGGGTCGTCGAACGGTGCGCGGGAGACCTGCAGCACCAGGTAGTTGATCTCGGTGCCCTCACCGACCACCACGTCCACACCCCGGTCCGCGCCGTTCTCCCGCAGGTCCTCGATGTCGGTCACCGCCAGGGAGCGATAGGCGATCATCACATCGCCTTCCTCGATCGCCTGTTTCAGGGCCGACTCGGTCTGGTAGAACTGCACGATCACCCCGGAGTTGGCCACCTGGGTCTGCCCGCCGTAGTTCTGGTTCAACCCCAGCTGGATCTGCTGGGTGGCGTCGAAGGCCTCCACCGTGTACGGCCCGGACCCGAACACCTCGGCATTGGGCTGCAGCTCGTCCCCGGGGAAGCTCATCGGCACGATCGCGGCCGCCGCGGTGGTGAGGATGTAGGGGAAGGTCGCGTCCGCCGAAGACAGGGTGAACGTCACCGTGGACTCATCGGCGGCCTCCACCGACTCGATGCCGGTGAGCAGCTGCCACCCGTTGGAGGCGTGCTGGATCTGCAGTTGCCGTTCGATGGAGTGCACCACGTTCTCGGCGGTCAGTTCGCTGCCGTCGGCGAACATCTGGCCGGACTTCAGGGTGCAGGTGTAGGTCACCTCGTCGTCCCAGTCGCAACTCTCCGCCGCATCCGGGGTCGGCTCGGTCTCCCCCAGCGGGACCGAGAGCAATCGCTGGTAGGTGTTGTAGATGATGTTCCAGGACGGCTTGTCGTAGGACCCGGCAGGGTCGATGTTCGTCACGGTGTCGGTGGTACCGATCACCACCGGCAGCGCTGTCTCCGCGGCCTGATCGGTGGGGTCACCGCCGTCTTCCGTGGCGCCGTCGGTGCCGCCATTGCCGCAGGCGGCGAGGACCAGGGCACTTGCGGTGGCAAGTACCGCCCAAGCCTTCACTCTCCGTACACGCATTTGTCTACCTCGATGTCTTGATCGGACGTCGCCTCTGACCTCGCGCCGTGGCACAGCATCGCTGCCATGAAGCTAGACCGGCAGGGTAACGCACAGGTCTCACCTGACGAGACATCTGGTCGAGTCGTGTCCAAACCGAGATCTTCGGCGGCATTAGGCTGCCGGGGTGCTCATCCTCTTACCGCCCTCTGAGAGTAAGCACGCCCCCGGGCGTGGCCGGCCGGTGGACCTGGGGTCGCTGACCTACCCGGACCTCGCCGGCGCCCGCCGTCAGGTGCTGGACGCGCTGGTGGCCGCCTCGAAGCGCGCCGATGCCACCGACGTGCTCGGGGTGGGCGCCTCGGTCGCCGATCAGGTCGCGGCGAACGTGGACCTGCGACAGGCGCCGACCGCGCCGGCCGCCGAGGTCTACCGAGGGGTGTTGTACGAGGCGGCGGGCCTGGCTACTGCCGCCGGGACGGCCCGACGGCGGGCGAACAAGCATGTGCGCATCATCTCGGCGCTGTGGGGTGTGCTCGGGCCGGCCGACCGGATCCCGGCCTACCGGCTGTCGATGGGCGCCGCGCTTCCTCCGGTGGCGCCGCTCGGGTCGTTCTGGGCCGGCCACCTGCAGCCGGTGATGGACCCATCTGGTCAGGACGTCGTCGTCGATTGCCGTTCCGGTGCATATGCACCTGCCTGGTCTCCGGCCGCCGGACGGCCGTGGCTGAGCGTGCGGGTGGTGGCCATCCGCGATGGGCGGCCCACGGTGGTGTCCCATCACGCCAAGCACGCCCGGGGCGTGCTCACCGGGCACCTCCTGCGCCGGCCGGAGTCGATGCCGCGCACGATCAGCCAGGTGATCGAGGCGGCCGGGGAACTGGTGGGGACGTTCGCCCGAGACGTGACCTACCACCCGGGCCGGGCGAAGGGGCCGGATACGCTGGAGATCGTGCTGGCGGACTGAGCCCGGGTCAGTCGTCCAGGCGCACCAGGATGTAGTCGTAGTCCTCGCTGCGGATCACCTGGTCCGGTGGTGCGGCCTCGATGGCCGACTTCTCCGTCAGCGACAGCGGGATCTGGATGCCCTGGGTCGCCCCGCCGCGCAACGCCACCGCCCCCAACCCTCCGGTCTTGGCGCGCACCCGCTCGTACAGTGCGAGCAGGTCGGCGTCGATGCGGCCGGCGAGTTCCTCGCGCCGGGCCCTGGTGCGGGCGATCTGCTCATCGAGTTCGGCGAACGCCTCGTCACGTTCGGCCTCCACCCGGGCGATGTCGGCGCGGATCGCCTGGAGTTGTTCGGTGATGGCGGCCAGATCGCGCTCGGCGCTCTCCAGGCGCTCCATGACCTCCAGTTCCACGTCCTCCAGGTCGCTCTGCCGTTTGGCGAGCGACTCCAGTTCCCGGCTGAGGGCCTGCAGGTCCTTGGGCGAGCCGGTGCCGGACTCCAGTCGTTGCCGGTCCCGTTCGGCACGGTTGCGTACCTGCTCCACGTCGGTCTCGGCCTTGACCAGTTCACGGCGGGCGTCGGATACCAGCACCTGGGTCTGGGCGCGGTTGCGGTCCAGGTCCTCGGCCCGCCCGGTCAGTTCCGCCAGCGTGGCCAGCGTGGGATGGGCGTTCTTCCGATGGGTCAACTTGGCCAACGTGGTGTCCAAGTCCTGGATGTCCAGCAACGTGCGCTGGTCGGACACGGGCGCTGTGCTCACGCGGATCCTTCCTGGTGACGGGATTCCACCCTATCGCTCCACGGGTCGGTGGGGCGGGTGCTGACGTGCACGTCTAGTCCCACCCCGGCATCCCGTGCCTCGGTGCGGATGTGCTCCGCGGCCACCGGCAGCCAGGGCCACTCGGAGGCCCAGTGCGCCACGTCGAGCAGCCCCGGGGCATCGGGGTGGGCAAGTGCCTCGGATGCGGGATGGTGGCGCAGGTCCGCCGTCAGGTAGGCGTCGGCCCCGGCCGCACGGGCGGCCCCGAGCAACGAGTCACCGGCGCCGCCGCACACGGCGACCGTGCGCACCTGGGCCGTGGGGTCCCCGCCGATGCGCACCCCGTGGGCGGTGGCCGGGAGCACGGTGGCCACCTGCTCGGCCAGGGCGCGCAACGTCAACGCCTGCGGCAGGGTGCCGATGCGCCCCAGCCCGGTACCCGGCGCCGGGGGCGCGGTGGGCACCACGGAGAAGGCGGGTTCCTCATAGGGGTGGGCCTGGCGCAGGGCGGCCACCACCTGGGTGCGGCGGGAGGGTGGCAGCACCATCTCCAGCCGGACCTCCTCGACCTTGGTGTGCTCCCCGACGGTGCCGATCGTCGGATCCGCGGACCCCACCGGGGTGAACTCCCCGGTGCCGGTGACCGACCATGCGCAACCGGTGTACTCCCCCACCTGACCCGCGCCCGCCGCGCCGAGGGCCTGGCGCACCTGTTCGGCCTGCGGGGTGGGTACGTAGGTGATGAGCAGGTCCAGCGGCATTCCCGGCGCCGGCTGCAGCGGCCCGACGTCGGTCAGGCCGAGCAGGTCGGCCAGGGCCTCGTTCACTCCGCCGTCGGCGATATCGGCGTTGGTGTGCGCCACGTACAGCGCGATACCGGCGCGGATGAGCCGGTGCACCAGCGCGCCCTTCGGGGTGTCGGTGGACACGCTGGTCACCCCGCGAAGCAGCAACGGGTGGTGCGTGATGATCAGGTCGGCGCCGATGTCGATCGCCTCATCCACCACGGTCTCCACCGGGTCCACCGCCAGCAGCACGGTGCGCACCTGCGCTGCGCGGTCGCCGGTGACGAGCCCGACGGCGTCCCAGTCCTGGGCGGTCGACGGCGGGTAGCGGCGTTCCAGCCCGGTGATGAGGTCATGCAGGGTGAAGGGAGTGTCCATGCCCCCAGGCTCGCCGCTACGCCTCTGGCAGGCAACCTTCGCCTTCACCCGCCCGCCTCACCGCCCGGTGACCGTCCTGCGCGAGCAGTGCCCGGGCGGCGAAGACCGCCCAGCCGCCGGGCCGTGGGTCTGGCCGGCAGTCACCGTGAACCACCCGCCGGGGGCGGGCCCGCCGGTTCGAGCCCGGACGCGTGGTCCCGGGTCGAGCGGGACCACGCCACGTGGCGATAGGTGAGCACGACCGCGAGGGCCGCGGCGATGTAGAGCAGCTGCATCAAGGTCCGGGGCACCAAGGGGGTCGCCGTCTCCCCGTTCACCGTGAGGTCGGAGAGGGCGGCGTAGACGTTGGCCGGGAACATCGCCACCATCAGGGCTGTCAGCCCCCCGGCGGCCCATGCGGCGGCGGGCTTGAGCAAAAGCCCGACGGCGCCGGCCAGTTCGAGCACACCGGTGAGGGTGACGAGCAGTTCCGGGGCCGGCAGGAACGGCGGCACCATCGCGACCAGGTCCTCGCGCAGCAGCACGAAGTGGGTGATGCCGGTCATCAGGAACATCGCCGACAGACCCACCCGCAACGCCGGCGGCCATGACCGGTTCACACTGCGGCGGCGGATCCAGATCAGCACGAATGCCACAGCCGTTGCGCCGAGAAAGACGAACAGGACTTCCATGGGACTCCTTCAGAGGTGGTGGTGCGCGCCGACGATGAGGAGGTCGTGGGCGGGAGAACGATCGAGGCCGCAGGGGCGGGGCGCAAGCCCCGGGTGGCCGGCAGGCCGACGCTGTAGTCGCTGACGTACAGGGCCGGGTCGCGGGCACTGGTGGCGAGGTGCGACGTCAGGATCATGCCGTCTGCCGGCGGATCGTGGAAGCGTATTTGGTGCGCCCGCTCACCAGTACCGCTCACCCCCTTGCGGGCAGGTCCGCGACCATCGCTGTCACACTCCCTGCGGGCAAAGTGAGTGACCGATGGTCATCCGGGGCGGTGCCGCGCTGGCGAGGCACGGACCGGGCCCCGGGTCCGACGGCCGTCGCCCGTGGCGGGGCGCACGGGCGACGGGCCCAGCCGGCGGCGAGGGCCACGCAGGACGTAACGATTCGGGCACCGTGGAGGCTGGTGCACATCGCACCACCGGAATCGGGGTAGATTCATCGTCGATCAACTTGCAGGTCACGTGGCGGCTGCAGAGGTATTGATGCCTCTCACCGCCGAAAGGGAGCATGGATGACGACACTCCAGGGCGCGGACGATCCTGCCTCGCCGCGGGCCGTGACGTCGTCAAGCGTCTCCGGAGGCGCTGGCGATCCGAGCGGCGATCCCGGCGGGGACCGCGCCCGGGCACGCAAACAGGCGCACCGGCGCCGGATGTCGAAGAACTGGTCGTTGTTCGTGCTGTTCGCCGGCCCGAACATCCTGTTGATCCTGGCGTTCATCTATTTCCCGCTGGTCAGCAACATGTACTACTCCACGCTGGACTGGCGGCTCGGTTCACCACGTGCCACCCCGGTGGGGCTGGACAACTACGTCCGGTTCTTCACCTCCGACTCGGGTCTGGAGGTATGGCGGGTCACCGGCATCTTCACCGGCGGAGCGGTGATCGGCTCGATGGTGCTGGGGATGCTCATCGCGCTGGTGCTGAACAAGAAGCTCCCCGGCCGCACCGCCGCCCGCACCGCGGTGTTCGCGCCCTACGTCCTCTCCGGCGTCGGGGTGGCGATGGTGTGGAACTTCATCTTCGACCCCACCCGGGGGGCGCTCAGTCACATCCTCGGCTTCTTCGGCGTGGCCTCTCCGCAGTGGTACCTGAACGAGGACTGGGCCCTGGTGATGGTGATCATCGTCTACGTGTGGAAGAACCTCGGCTTCTGTGCCGTGGTATTCCTCGCCGGGTTGCAGGCGATACCCCAGGACCTGATCGAGGCCGCCACCCTGGACCGGGCCGGCGCGATGCGCAGGTTCTTCTCGATCGTGCTGCCGCTGCTTACGCCGACGGTGTTCTTCCTGCTGGTCACCAACATCATCTTCTCCATGACCAACGCGTTCGACATCTTGCGCATCATGACCCCCACCGGTCACGGCACGAACACGATCATCTTCGAGATCTACCTGCAGTCGTTCGGCGCCTACCAGCGAGCCGGGTACTCCGCGGCCATCGCCGTGGTGCTGTTCTTCACCTTGTTCCTCATCACCGCGGTGCAGTTGCGCTACGTGGAGCGGAAGGTGCATTACCAGTGACACACAGGCCCATCGCCACCCCCGCCGGGCCGGCCGGACGGGTGGAACCACACCGGCGGCGCCAGACCCGGCCCGACTGGATGAAGGCCTTCGCGCCGCGCAACCTGGCGGACACCATGCTGGCCGGGTACCTTCCGATCCTGCTCGCGCTGCTGATCATCGTGCTGCCGCTGGCGTGGATGGTGCTGTCCAGTTTCAAGCCGCCCGGGGAGATCCTCACCCTGAACCCGACGCTGCTGCCGCAGGATCCGACCCTGAGCAACTACGCCGCGGTGGGCGACCGGGTGCCGCTGCTGACGGTGCTGCGCAACAGCGTGGTGGTCACCGTGATCGGCGCCACCATCAAAGTGGTGCTGGCGGTGACCACAGCCTATGCCCTGGTGTTCATCAAGGTGCCCGGGGCGAACATCATCTTCCTGGGGATCCTGGTGGCCCTGATGGTGCCGCCGGAGGTGTCCATGCTGCCGAACTACCTGACCATCACCGCGTTGGGCGGGCGCAACACCCTGTGGGGGATCATCCTGCCCGGGCTGGGGACGGCGTTCGGCACCTTCCTGCTGCGCCAGCACTTCAAGGCGCTGCCCAACGAGTTGTTCGAGGCCGCCGAACTCGACGGCGCCGGACACGGCCGCAAGTTGGTCCAGATCGCTGCCCCGGTGTCCCTCCCGGCCATCGCGACCGTGGCCCTGGTGACCATCGTCAGTGAGTGGAACAACTTCCTGTGGCCGCTGATCATCATCGACTCACCGGACAAGATGACCCTGCCGGTGGGGCTGAACCTGCTGCAGTCGATCGAGTCCCAGACCGGCAGTTACGGCATCCTCATGGCCGGCGCCGTGCTGGTGATCGTGCCGGTGCTGGTGATCTTCGCCGCGCTGCAGCGGTACATCGTGGCCGGCCTGACCCAGGGCGCGGTGAAATAGCGCCCGGCGCGGTCGGACCGTAGCCGGTCAACCGAACGTCCGTGATCGACCCGGCCACCGGAGCGAACCTCATAACGGACCCAACCAACGAAGGAGCATGATGAGAAAGCCTGTTTCCCGCACCGTGCGCGGCCTTGCCGTCCTCGGCGCCGCCACGCTGGCGTTGGCCGCCTGCGGCCCGGACACCTCCGGGGAGGTCACCGAAGCCGAGGAGGTCGACGTCGAGGGCGTTGAGCCCGCCGATGAGATCACCTTCTGGACCAACCACCCCGGCGGCTCCGCGGACGTGGAGAACGAACTGATCGAGCAGTTCACCGCCGAGACGGGCATCACCGTGAACGTGGTGACCTCCGGGGCGAACTACGAGGAGACCTCCCAGCGGTTCCAGACCGCGCAGGGCAGCGCGGAGGTGGACGTGGTGGTGCTGTCCGATGCCACCTGGTTCCCGAACTACCTCAACGGCTCCCTGGTCGCGGTCGATGACCTGCTCGAGGAGGCCGGTATCGACACCTCCGGGTACGTCGAGGCGCTGTACGAGGACTACCTGTACGAGGGCAGCCACTACGGCGTTCCCTACGCCCGCTCCACCCCGCTGTTCTACTACAACGCCGACCACTACGCCGAGGCCGGCATCGAGTCGCCCCCGGAGACCTGGGAAGAGGTCGCCGAGGTGTCCCAGCAGCTCATGGACGCCGGCGTGGCCAACTCCGCGTTCACCTTCCCGCCGCAGGAGGAGTACCCGGCCTGGTCCATGGCCAACCTGGTCTGGGCCTACGGCGGTGCATGGTCCAACGAGTGGGACATGTCCCCGCTGACCTCCGCCGAGACGATCGAGGCCCTGGAGTTCGCCCAGGAAGCCACGAGCGACTGGGCCACCGTGGCCTCCGGTAGCCCGGCGGACGACTTCTCCGCCGGCGCCACCAGCCAGATCGTGCAGTCCACCGGTTCCCTGGGCGGGATCCTGGACTCCGCTGACTTCGAGGTCGGCACCGCCTTCCTCCCCGGCGGCCCCGGCGGTGAGGGACAGACGCCCACCGGCGGTGCAGGTCTGATGATCGCCTCCGACAGCACCCCGGAACGGCAGTTGGCGGCCGCCATGTTCGCCGCATTCATGGGCAGCCCGGAGTCCACCGCCACGTTCTCCGCCGCCACCGGGTACGTCCCGGTGCACCAGGACGCGGACATGTCCGACGTGTACGCCGAGACCCCGCAGTTCGAGACCGCGGTGAACCAGCTCGAGCGCGCCCGGGTGCAGGACTTCGCCCGGCTGTTCATCCCCGGTGGTGACCTGGAGCTCTCCCAGACCCTGCAGCGGATCCTGACCTCCGACGTCGACGTGGCCGAGGAGATGGAGCAACTGCAGTCGGAACTGGAGAACCTCTACGAGTCCGACGTGGCACCCGAGGTCGAGGGCTAAGCACCTGCCATCCGGCCGGGCCCGGGATCCACCGCCGATCAGCGGGGGTCCCGGGCCCTTCGTATTCGCGGCCCGGTCCACATCGTGGGCAGATGGGACACAGATTGGGGCCGGTGGTCCACATCGTGGGCGGACGTGCCGCAGATCCCGCGCCGTGCGACCATACGGGCTGCATCTGATCAGCGAATCGTTTGGGGAATTGCTTATGAGTACCGCGTCCGCACGCCGGATCCTGGCCCTCGGCTCGGTGGGCCTGCTCGCCGTGGGTCTGGCCGCCTGCAGCCCGGAGGAGGACCCGGCCACCGCACCGGGCGACGGTGACCAGGGCCCCGAACAGGGCTCGGCCCTGGACGTCGACGCCTACACCCAGATCGTGGAGAACGGCCCGGTGGCCGACGATGCCGAGGTGGAGGCCAACGAGTGGGCCAGCGGAGTGCGCGAGGCCGGCGTGCTGCACGTGGGTGGCACCGAGACCTCCGAGTTGTTCTCCCAGTTGGACACCGCCGACAACATCGCCCGCGGCTTCGACGCCGGGCTGTCGCAACTGCTGTCCAACTACATCCTCGGCGAGGTCAATACCGAGTTGTCCCAGGTGAACGTGGACACCCGCGAGGAGGTGCTGGTGAACAACACCGTGGACGTGGTGTTCGCCACCTACTCCATCACGCCCGAACGCGCGGACCGGATCGACTTCGCCGGGCCCTACTACGAGATCCAGAGCGCGATCCTGGTCAGCCAGGACAACGAGGACATCAACGGCGTGGAGGACCTCAGCGGTAAGACCGTGGCCACCCAGGCCGCCTCCACCGGGGTGACCGTGCTGCAGGACCACGCCCCCGACGACGTGGAGATCCTCGAGCTGCCGGACCACGCCCAGGCGCTGTCCGCGGTGCAGCAGGGACGTGCCGATGCGTACGTGATCGACGAGAGCCTGCTGCTGAACGCCGTGGTGGACAACGACGACGTGAAGATCGTCGGTGAGCCCTTCGGCCCCGGTGATCTGTACGGCATCGGCCTGAACCAGGACAGCGACGCGCTGGAGTTCGTCAACGACTGGCTGCAGCAGATCTACGACGACGGCACCTGGGAAGAACTGTGGCAGGTCACCATCGGTGACCGCACGGGACTGGAGGAGGCCCCCGAGCCTCCCGCGATCGGTGAACTCGGCCTCGACTGAGGCCCGGCGCTGACCGCGTATGCGCGTACTGCTGGACGATTACGTCGGTGAGTTCGCCGCTGCCCTGGGGCTGACGGCGCAACTCACCGGCGTGTCCTTCGTGCTCGCCGTGGCGATCGGGCTGGTGCTGGCCACCTTCCGGATCAGCCCGATCGCCCCGCTGCGGGTCTTCGCCGGGGTGTATGTGGAGATCTTCCGGAACGTGCCGTTGGTGGCGCTGGTGCTGCTGGTGGTGTACGGGCTGCCGGAGATCGACATCAACATCGGGTACGTCACCTCGGTGATCGTGGCGATGACGGCGGTGGGCGCGGCCTTCGCCTGCGAGACGATCCGCACCGGGATCAACACCGTGGACGCCGGCCAGGTGGAGGCCGCCCGGTCCATCGGCCTGACGTTCGGCCCGATCGTGCGCACGATCGTCGCCCCGCAGGCGGTGCGATCGATGATCTCCCCGTTCGTCACGCTGTTCATCGGCGTGCTGCTGTCCTCCTCCCTGGCCGCGGTGGTCGGGGTGAGTGAACTGACGTTCACGGTGTCCTCGATCAACAACCGGGAGGCGCTCGGGCTGACCACGTTCCTGGTGGCGGCCGCGCTGTACGCCGCGATCTCGCTGGGAGCGGCGTGGTTGGGTAACCGGGCCGAGCGGCGCTGGCGGGTGGTCCGGTGAGCGCGACGCATTCGATGTTCGACACCGTGGGCCCCCGCGCACAGCGGTGGGTGCGGATCGTGACCGCCATCTCGGTGCTGTTCGTGCTCGGACTGTTCGCGCTGGCGTACTGGCGGTTCTACGAGTCCGGGGCGCTGGCGCCCTCGCGCTGGTACGACCTGTACCAACCGCACAACGTGCGCTACCTGGCCAACGCGCTGCTGAACACCGCCAAGGCCGCGGCCGGGGCCGCCGCGATCGCCCTGCCGCTCGGTCTGGTGCTGGCGATGGGACGGCTCTCGGGCCGGGTGTGGCTGCGCTGGCCGTGTGTGGCGGTGGTGGAGCTCTTCCGCGCCGTGCCGGTGCTGCTGGTGATCTACATCTTCATGTTCGCCCTGCCGGCCTACGGCTTCGACCCGGACGTGTATTGGAAGCTCGTGCTGCCGATCGCCCTGTGCGCCTCGGCGATCCTGGCCGAGGTGTTCCGGGCCGGGGTGCTGGCCCTGCCCAGGGGGCAGAACGAGGCGGGGCTGGCGGTCGGGATGACCAAGGGCCAAGCGTTCCGGCACGTGGTCTTCCCCCAGGCGTTGCGGCTGGTGGTGCCCGCCCTGGTGGCCCAGGCGGTGATCGTGGTCAAGGACACCGCGTTCGGGTACGTGGTGTCCTACGCCGAGTTGATGCACTCCGGGCGGGTGCTGGTCTCCAACACCGGCAACCTGGTGCAGACCTACCTGGTGGTCACGGTGATCTACATCCTGGTCAACGTCATCATCTCCCAGGTGGCCCAGCGCCTGGACGTGGTGCTCGCCCGCCGTCGCTCGGGCCGGTCCCAGGTATCCCTCATGACCGGCCGGTTCGGGCGCAAAGCCGCCCCGTGA
>CALKWS010000330.1 GCA_938004115.1 uncultured Ruaniaceae bacterium | reverse complement strand
TGATCACATCGCCGCTGGAGAAGCCGAAGACCGTCCCGGCGATCACCCCGGCGAACGTGAACACCCCGGCCATCCCGTCGCGGAACACCGCCGAGGCGATCAGGAACGAGACCGTGTTCCGGTCGGTGCGCCACAGGTTCGCCACCGTGCGGAACAGGCGTTTGTAGGACTCGACCACCTGGAACCGTTCCCGCGGCGGTCGCGGTTCGTCCTTCCGGCGCCGCATCACCCACAGCACCGGGATGGCGAAGATCGCGAACCAGGCCGCGGCCAGCAGCATCGACACCCGCACGTCCATGCCGTTCTCGCTGGTCACCCCGAACAGGCCGACCTCGGGGTCGATGAACCCGAAGAACACGATCAGCAGCAGCACGATCCCGCCGATGTAGCCCAGGCCCCAGCCCAGGCCGGACACCCGGCCGATGTTCTTCGGCGTGGACAGGTCGTTGAGCATCGCGTAGTAGTTCACCGAGGCGAACTCGAAGGCCACGTTGCCCCCGGCGAGCAGCAACAGCCCGAGCCACAGGTAATCGGGGGAGGGGGCCACGAAGAACATCCCCGCCGAGGCGATCACCACCAGCATCGTGTTGATCCCCAGCCACAGGGTCCGGTTGCCGGTGCGGTCCGCGCGCTGCCCGGTGATCGGTGCGAACACGGCGATGAGCACCCCGGAGGTGGCCAGCGCCCACCCCAGGTCCGAATCGGCGCCGTCACCGAAGGCATCGGAGGTCAGGTACACGGTGAACACGAACGTGGTGATCACCGCGTTGAACGCCGCCGACCCCCAGTCCCACAGCGACCAGGCCAGCACCGGCCAGGACAGCGTCTTCCCGGAGAACCGGCGTCCCGGGGCAGGTGACTGGCCGGCGCCACCGGAGGGCGTCGCCGTGGACCCGGAGGGATCGAGGCCGGCAGAGGGCGGGTGCGGCACGCCGGGGTCGGGCCGCCCGGAGGGGTTACTCATAGCCAGCACGGTACTGCCAGCCCGCGGTGGGCGGGTGCCATAGTGGGGCGTGCGCAACTGAATATTCCGCCCCGCGCGGTTCTGGCCACCGGCTGGCCGGTTCCCGGTGGGGCAGCATCTGCGCGCCGTTCATCCCAGGGCCACCTGGGCGTGTCCCAGGACCACCTGGGCCGGAGTTGAGGAGGACGTGGCCGATGGCACCCGGGAACCTGCCCCCTGCCCCGAGCGCCGAGGCGGACCTGGTGCGGCGCCTGGCCGCGGACCTGACCGCGGCTCGCTACACCGTGGCCCACCTGGCGGACCTGCTGGGGCCGGTGGCCGTGGACGCCCTGGACCGCGAGGAGGCGCTCCCGGCCCGCCTGGCCGCGGCAGCCAGCGACGAACCCGCCGCGGTGATGGTGCGGCTGTTCGCGCTCGGGGAGCCGGTCCCCAGGGGGCAGGTGGACCGGGCGCTGCCCGGAATAGGGGCCGACGGCGCAACCCGCCTCGGCCTGGTCCGTGCGGCGGGGAAGCAGCCCGCCGATGCGGTGCGGGCGCTGGTGGACCTGCGCCCGGTGGGCGCCGGGCCGGGGGAGTTGTGGCTGGCCTCGGACCTGGGTGAGGTGGCCACCGGTGCGGTCCTGGATCCCGGGCACGTGCTGGGGGTGGGCGGGGCCGGACGCACCCTGGCCGAACTGACCATCCGCACCCCGGCATCCCGCGCGCTGGACCTGGGCACCGGCAGCGGGATCCAGGCGCTGAACGTGGCCGGGTTCGCCGGGGCGGTCACCGGTACCGACATCTCCGCCCGGGCGCTGCGGTTCGCCGCGTTCAACGCTGCCCTCAACGACCTGCACGTGGACCTGCGGGCGGGGGACGGGCTGGACCCGGTGCGCGGCGAACGGTTCGACCTGATCGTCTCCAACCCGCCGTTCGTGATCACCCCGCGCTCGGCCGCGCCCACCATCACCTACCGGGACGGCGGCCGGCGCGGCGACGACTTCGTGGCCGCGCTGGTTCAGGCGCTGCCGGGCCACCTGGCCCCCGGCGGGATCGCGCAGATGCTCGCGAACTGGGAGATCCCCCGCGGCGCCTCCTGGGCGGAGCGGATCGAGGACTGGACCGCCCGGCTCGGTACCGACGTGTGGGTGATCCAGCGGGAGATGACCGACCCGGCGCACTATGCCGAGACCTGGTTGCGTGATGGCGGGCTCAGCCCCGAACGAGACCGGGAGGGCTGGGAGCGGGCCTACCGCGCCTACCTGGATGACTTCGCCTCTCGCGACGTGGAAGCGATCGGGTTCGGCTACATCACGCTGCGCCACCCCCGAACCGACCGGCAGCCGTGGCGCCGTACGGAGCAGATCACCGCGTCCCTGCCGCCGGCGCCGGGCGCAGCACTCGCGGCCACGTTGGAGGCGGTGGAGGCGCTGGGTCACGGTGAGCGCGGGCGGGGTGAGGACTTCCTGGAGCGGGCCTACGTGGTGCCCGACCATGTCACCGAGGAGCGCCACTACCGGCCCGGGCAGGCCCACCCCCAGGTGATCCTGTTGCACCAGGGCGGGGGACTGGGCCGCAGGGTGCAGGTCACCAGCCATACCGCGGCGCTGGTGGGCGCCTGCGACGGGGACCTGACCGCGGCCCAGATCATCACCGCGCTGGGCGCGCTGACCGAGGAACCGGTGGACCAGATCCGCGAGGAGATCACCCCGGCGCTGCGCGGGCTGATCCTGGACGGGTTCCTCCACCCCGCCTGAGCCCCGGTTCCCGCACACTCGCGACACCTCAGGGCCAGGGCGTCGTGCGCGGCGGGCCGCCGGTTACCGTTGACCCGTGTCCGGAACACCACCGCAGCGGCCCTCCCGGGCCGCAGGCGTCACCCGCGGCGTACTCATCCCGCTGGTGCTCGCCGTGCTCAGCGTCGCGGGCCTGTGGCTCACCTGGCGGTTCTTCGTGCTGTCCCCCACCGGTCAGTTGCTCGACGACGCCGCCTGGCAGGGCAGCGACTTCGGCCGCACCCGTCTGGACGGCGTGGTCGAGCCGATCGTGCGGGTGATCTCCGAACCGTTCCTGGCGGTGGCGGCGGTGGCCGCGTTCGCCGTGGCCGCCGCGCAGCGCCGCTGGTCCATCGCGATCGCCGCCGCGGTGATGCTGGCCGGGGCCAACATCACCACCCGGGTGCTGAAGCAGGAGATCCTCACCCGCCCTGACTTCGGCCTGACCGAGCAGCCGAACAACTCCCTGCCCTCCGGGCACACCACGGCTGCGGCGGCCGTGGCCGCCACCGCACTGCTGATCGCCCCGCCCCGATGGCGCGGACCGGTGGCGCTGGCCGGGGCGGCCTACGCCGGCGCCACCGGTGCGGGCACCTTGGTGCTGGGCTGGCACCGCCCCTCGGACGTCGTCGCCGCGTATGCGGTGGCCGCGGCCTGGTACTTCCTCATCGAAGCCGCCCGCGGGCTGCGGCTGCGTCCCCTGCCCCGCGGATACGGGCGGCGCGCACCGGCGGGCAACGCCGCGGCCTGGTTGTGGTTCGGGGCGGTGGCCGGCGTGATCGTCGGGGCAGTCGGGCTGATCCTCACCTTCGTCCAACTGCCCCAGGTCGGCCCCGGCGGGCAGACCCTGGCCTACGTCACCGCCCTGGTCGGACTGGTGGGGGTGGCCGGTGCCGCCATGGCCACGATGCTCGGGATGCGACCGCACTACCGGCTGGATCAGGCGGACACCCGGGACTGATTCCGCGGGTAGGGGACCAACCGGGCCGCGACGGCCGGGCGTCGCGGCCCGGTGGCGGGAACAAAGACCACCCAGCACGGGTTCTCGATGGCGACGGGTCGGCGGCCCCCGGTCCTCCCGGGTGCCAGTCCCCGGGTACCGGTACGGCACCGGCACGTGCATCGGGCTCATCAGGTGTGGTTAGGATGCGCCCAAGACGTGGAGGAACCCAACGGAACTGATCTACGATGCGTTGTCGTCGTCGTCGTTCCGGCCTGACCGGCCACAGTGACAGCCAAAGGACCAGTCGAACGGACGGCTGTACCGGCCCATCTGTTCGAGCGTCGGACACCAGAACCAGGGCTGCCAAGCCCGCCACCAACCTTTCAGGAGCAACCGCGTGAGCAACCCCGCACGCAAACTCGTCATCGTGGAGTCCCCGGCCAAGGCCCGCACGATCGCTGGCTACCTCGGCCCGGACTTCGAGGTGGAGGCGAGCGTGGGCCACATCCGCGACCTGCCCCAGCCCTCCGAACTACCGGCGGAGATGAAGAAGGGCCCGTACAAGAAGTTCGCGATCGACGTCGACAACGGCTTCGACCCGTACTACGTGGTGGACGGGGACAAGAAGAAGAAGGTCACCGAACTCCGCCGCGCCCTGAAGGACGCCGACGAGCTCTACCTGGCCACCGATGAGGACCGGGAGGGTGAGGCGATCGCCTGGCACCTGCTGGAGGTCCTCAAGCCGAAGGTGCCGGTGAAGCGGATGGTGTTCCACGAGATCACCCGGGAGGCGATCGAACGGGCGCTGGAGAACACCCGGGAGCTGGACACCCGGCTGGTGGACGCCCAGGAGACCCGGCGCATCCTGGACCGGTTGTACGGCTACGAGATCTCCCCGGTGCTGTGGCGCAAGATCTCCCAGGGCCTGTCCGCCGGGCGGGTGCAGTCGGTGGCCACCCGCATGGTGGTGGAACGCGAACGTGAACGGATGGCCTTCCGCGCCGCCGAGTACTGGGACGTGGTGGGCCGGTTCACCCCGGCGGGCTCCGCCGCCGAGGCCCCTGATGCGGGCGCGGCGTTCAAGGCCCGGCTGGTCAGCCTGGACGGTAACCGGGTGGCCACCGGGAAGGACTTCGGCGACGACGGCGTGCTGCGCACCAAGTCCGCGGTGCACCTGGACGCCGCGGCCGCCCACGGCCTGGTGGAGGGGTTGACCGAGGCGAGTTTCGCGGTCCGGCGGGTGGAGGAGAAGCCCTACCGTCGTCGTCCGGCCGCCCCGTTCACCACCTCCACGCTGCAGCAGGAGGCCTCCCGCAAACTGCGGATGAACGCCCGGGCCACGATGCGCACCGCCCAGTCGCTGTACGAGAACGGGTACATCACCTATATGCGGACCGACTCCTCGGCGCTGTCCAGCGAGGCGATCAACGCCGCCCGCCGGCAGGCCGCGGACCTGTACGGCGGCGAGTACGTGCCCGACTCCCCCCGGATCTACGCCGGCGCCAAGGGCGCCCAGGAGGCCCACGAGGCGATCCGGCCCGCCGGAGACTCCTTCCGCACCCCCGCCCAGGTGGCGCGGGAACTCTCCGGGGACCAGTTCCGGTTGTACGAGTTGATCTGGAAGCGCACCGTGGCCTCCCAGATGGCCGACGCCCGCGGCTCCACCGCCACCATCCGGCTGGGCGCCACCTCGGCCACCGGGCAGGACGCCGAGTTCTCCGCCTCCGGCACGGTGATCACCTTCCGCGGGTTCCTGGCCGCCTACGAGGAGGGCCGCGACGCCGCCCGCTACGAGGACAAGGACGACGGCACCGACCGCCTGCCGCAGGTGGCCACCGGCGACGGGCTCACCGCGCAGGACCTGACCGCCGACGGGCACGAGACCTCCCCGCCGCCGCGGTACACCGAGGCGAGCCTGGTCAAGGCCCTGGAGGAACGCGGCATCGGCCGGCCCTCCACCTACGCCTCCACCATCTCGGTGATCACCGACCGCGGGTACGTGCTGCGCCGCGGCCAGGCGCTGGTGCCCAGCTGGTTGGCGTTCTCGGTGGTCCGGCTGCTGGAGTCGCACTTCGAGCGGCTGGTGGACTACGACTTCACCGCCCAGATGGAGGCCGACCTGGACCGGATCGCCGCCGGGCAGGAGGACCGGGTGGACTGGCTCACCGGCTTCTACTTCGGCAGCAACGGCGACGAGGGGCTCAAGGCGCTGGTGGAGGACCTGGGCGACATCGACGCCCGGGAGATCAACTCCATCGACATCGGGGAGGGCATCACGCTGCGGGTGGGCCGGTACGGGCCGTACCTGGAGCGCAGTGCCCCGGCCGACGGCGACACCTCCGCAGGTGGCTCCGGTACCGCCGCGCAGGGGGCGGAACAGGCGATCAAACCGTTGCGGGCCAGCGTGCCCGACGACGTGGCACCCGATGAGCTGACCGTGGCCAAGGCCAAGGAGCTGCTCGAGGCGGCCTCCGACGGGGACCGGGAACTGGGGATCCACCCGGAGACCGGCCGGATGATCGTGGCCAAGTCCGGGCGGTTCGGTCCCTACGTGACCGAGGTGCTCGGAGAGGACGAGGCCGGTAAGACCAAGGGCGGCAAGAAGATCCGTCCCCGCACCGCCTCGCTGTTCAAGGACATGGACCTGGCCACCGTGGACCTGGACACCGCGGTGCGGCTGCTGTCCCTGCCCCGGCTGGTGGGCACCGACCCGGAGTCGGGGGAGGAGATCTACGCCCACAACGGCCGGTACGGGCCGTACCTGAAGAAGGGCACCGATTCGCGCTCCCTGGACAACGAGTACCAGCTCTTCGACGTCACCGTGGAACAGGCCCAGGAACTGTTCGCCCAGCCGAAGCGGCGGGGACGGGCGGCCGCGGCGCCGCTGCGGGAACTGGGCGAGGACCCGGTCTCGGGTAAGCCGGTGGTGGTCAAGGACGGCCGGTTCGGCCCGTATGTCACCGACGGCACCACCAACGCCACGCTGCGCAAGGGCGATGAGGTGGAGACCGTCACCGCCGAGCGTGCCTTTGAGTTGCTCGCCGAGAAACGCGCGAAGGGGCCCGCCAAGAAGCCTGCCCGGCGCACCGCGGCGAAGAAGTCCACCGCCAAGTCCGGCGCGAAGACGGCCGCCAAGTCCGGGGCGAAGAAGACCGCGAGCAAGAAGTAGCCCCGTTACGCTCTAGGCCAGCGCCGAACGGCGGTGAGGAGCGGGGATGGGCAGCGACGAGGTAGGCAACGACCACGGCGAGGACCGGGAGCACCGGCCCGCGCCCTCCGCGCCGGCCGGTGTGCCGGAGCAGGGCGGAGCGGCCAGTGACCGGGACCCGGTCGCGGCAGGCGGTGACCCGGACCTGCCCACCTTGCCCGACCCGCGGCAAGCGCCGCCGCTGGCCTGGGGCATCCTCGGCCCGGGTGGGATCGCCGGCCGGTTCGCCGCCGACGTCCCCGCCCACTCCACCGGTACCGTGGTGGCCGTGGGGTCCCGGGACCGGACCCGGGCGGAGAACTTCGCCTCCCGGTGGGGTATCGAGGCCGCCCACGGTGATTACCGCTCCCTGGTGGCCGATGAGCGGGTGGAGGCGGTGTACATCGCCACCCCGCACTCGGAGCACCGCGAGCACGCGCTGCTAGCGCTCGACGCCGGGAAACCGGTCCTGGTGGAGAAGGCCTTCACCCGCAACAGCGGGGAGGCGCGGGAGGTGTTCGCCGCCGCCGAGGCCGCCGGGCTGTTCGCGATGGAGGCGATGTGGACCCGGTTCCTGCCGCACATGGTGATCCTGCGCCACCTGCTGGACTCCGGGCACATCGGCCAGGTGCTGTCGGTGACCGCCCACCACGGTCAATGGTTCGACGTGCCGCCGGCGCACCGGTTGAAGAACCCCAACCTGGCTGGCGGCGCCATGCTGGACCTGGGCGTCTACCCGGTGTCCCTGGCCCATGACGTGCTCGGCAGCCCGGAGACGGTGACCGCCGTGGGCCACCTGACCGAGACGGGCGTGGACGCCGCCGAGGCGGTGATCCTCAGTTACCCCGGTGCGCTGGCCACGATCACCGCCACCATGCTCGCCCGGACCCGCAACGACGCGGTGATCACCGGTACCGGTGGACGCATCGAGATCGCTCCGGACTTCTTCGGCCCCTCAGCCTTGACCATCCACCCGATCGAAGGTCCCCCGCGCCTCATCGACCCGCACGCGGGCCCTGGGTTCGCGTACCAGGCCGCCGAGGCCGCCCGCTGCATCCGTGCCGGGTTGACCGAGTCGCCCGTGCTGCCCTGGGAGGAGACGCTGGCGGTGCTGCGCACCATGGACCAGGTGCGCCGCCAACTGGGCGCCGACCTGCCCGGGGAGTACTGACGCGGGCCCCCCGGACTCCGCGCCGCACCCGGCAGGCGTCATATCCCGACCCCCGGAGCCTGCGTGACCCGGCGCCCGCAGCCGCCCTGTGGATCACCACGCCCGGGCTGTGGGCGCGGCGAGCTACCCTCAGGAGGGTGAGCGGACTGTTCATCTCCTTCGAGGGTGGCGACGGCGCCGGCAAGAGCACGCAGGTGCAGATGCTGGCCGAGTGGCTGCGCCGCGTGCACCAACGGGAGGTGATCACCACCCGGGAACCAGGGGGGACCGCACTCGGCCGGGTGCTGCGCGACCAGTTGCTGCACGGCCAGGACCTGGATGCCCGCACCGAGGCGCTGCTGTTCGCCGCCGACCGCGCCCACCACGTGGCCACCGTGATCCGCCCGGCCCTGGCCGCCGGCGCGGTGGTGCTCACCGATCGGTACCTGGACTCCTCGGTGGCCTACCAGGCCGCCGGGCGTGAACTGCCGGCCGACGACGTGGAACGACTCTCCCTGTGGGGCACCAACGGACTGCTTCCGGAGTTGACGGTGCTGTTGGATCTGCCCACCGAGCACCTGGCGCACCGGCTGGGGGACTGGACCGACCGGATGGAGCGAGCCGGGATCGAGTTCCACCGCCGCACCCGGCAGGCGTTCCTGGATCGCGCCGCGGCCGACCCGGCGCGGTGGCTGGTCCTCGATGCGGCGTTGTCCCGGGCGCAGATCGCCGAACAGGTGCGCACCGCCGTCGGCCCGCTCCTGGACGAGCCGGCCGGGAGCGGCGCCGGCGGTACCGCCCCGGGCCAGGTGGGGGAGGAGCATTGAGCATCTGGGAGTCCCTGGTGGGCCAGGACCAGGTGGTGGAGGTCTTGCGGACCGCGGCCGGGAGCACCTCGGCGATGACCCATGCCTGGCTGATCACCGGACCCCCGGGGTCTGGGCGCTCGGTGGCCGCGCGGGCATTCGCCGCGGCGCTGCAGGGCGGCCCGGACGGGCAGGATGATCCGGAGGCGGCCCGCCAGGTGCAGGCCGGTACGCACCCGGACGTGCGGGTGCTGGCCACCGAGAAGGTGGTGATCTCGATCAAGGAGGCACGGGAGTTGGTCTCCCTGGCCCAGCGGGCACCCTCGCAGGGACGGTGGCGGGTGATCATCATCGAGGACGCCGACCGAATGGGCGAACAGACCGGCAACGTGCTGCTGAAGGCGATCGAGGAACCACCCCCGCGCACCGTGTGGCTGCTGTGCGCCCCCAGCCCGCAGGACGTCCTGGTCACCATCCGGTCCCGGTGCCGGTCGGTGAACCTGCGGATCCCCCCGGCGCAGGCGGTGGCGGACCTGCTCGTGCGCCGCGACGGGATCGACCCCGACGTCGCCCTGGAGTGCGCCCACGAGGCGCAGAGCCACGTCGGGGTGGCGCGCCGGCTGGCCACCCACCCGCCCGCGCGGGAATTCCGCCGCTCGGTGCTGGACCTGGCCTCCCGGATCCGCGGGGTGGGTGACGCGGTGCTCGCAGCCGGACGGCTCGTGGACGCCGCGACCGAACAGGCCCAGGAAGCCACCGCTGAACGTGACGCGCAGGAGAAGAGCGACCTGCTGCGGTCCCTGGGCGCCGAAAGCGCCGGCGGGCGATTGCCCCCGGCGGTGCGTTCCCAACTGCGACAGTTGGAGGAGGAGCAGAAACGCCGCTCCCGACGGGCGTTGCTGGACGTGCTCGACCGTGCGCTGGTGGATCTGCTGTCGTTCTATCGCGACGTGCTCGTGGTGCAGTTCGGCGCGGACGTGGCACTCGTGAACGCCTCCGCGACGGACACCGTGCGCAAGGTGGCCGCCGCCAGCACCCCGGAGGTGACACTGCATCGGCTGGACGCGGTGAACGATGCCCGGACCCGGCTTGGTGCGAACGCGGCACCGTTGCTGACCGTGGAGGCGATGGCGGTCGCGCTGCGCCCCCAAGCCGAACCGGCCGCACAGTGAGCCGGTCCCACGGCGCACCGGCGTCGGTCTAGGCTCATCAGGTGTCCTCAACCCCAGGCGCCCGTGTCCGGCTGCCCGCGCTGCCCGTGCTGCTCGCGGGCCTGCTGGCACTGGTCGGGTGTGCGCCCGCGCCGATGCTGCAGCCACCGGAGGTCACCGACCAGGGCGCCGCGGCCCCGGCGCAGGAGCCACCGCCGGACCTGCAGCAGTTCTACACCCAGCACCTGGACTGGACCGACTGCGGGCCGCGCCACGAGTGCACGGACATGACCGTGCCGATGGACTACGCCGACCCCACCGGTCCCACGGTGCAGATCGCGATCAAGGTGGCGCGCGCCACCGGTGAATCCAGGGGTGCCCTGGTCACCAACCCGGGCGGGCCCGGCGGATCCGGGCTGGAGCACGTGGAGGCCGTCGACACGTTGTTCTCCGCCCCCGTCCTGGAGAGTTTCGACGTGGTCGGGTTCGACCCCCGCGGCGTGGGTGAGTCCGATGCGGTGCGCTGCCTGGACTCCGAGGAGTTGGAGGAGTACTACGCCACGTTGATCGACCCCTACACCGATGCCGGCTGGCAGAGGCTGGTGGAGGAGGAGGCCGCATACGGCGAGGCGTGCCTGGAACGCACCGGACCGCTGCTGGGCTTCGTGGACACCGTCAGCACCGCCCGGGACATGGACGTGTTGCGCGCACTGCTCGGCGAGCAGACCCTGACCTACCTCGGCTACTCCTACGGCACCTACCTCGGCGCGGTCTACGCGGAGTTGTTCCCCGGCCACGTCGGCCGGTTCGTGCTCGACTCGGCGATGGACCCCTCGCTCAACTACACCGAGGTGGTCCGCGGGCAGGTGGCCGGGTTCGACACCGCCTACCGCTCCTACCTGGCCGACTGCCTCGCCGGGCCCGGATGCCCCTTCGAGGGCGAGGTGGAGGAGGCGATGCAGGACACCCAGGACCTGCTCACCACGGTCGCCTCGGACCCGGTCGAGACCGACGACCCCGACCGCCCGCTGACGGATGCGGACGTGTTCAACGCGATCGTCATCAGCCTGTACAGCGTGGACACCTGGCCGGTGCTGACCGAGGCGCTGTCCAGGTTGATCCACCAGGACGACACCTCCCTGGTCCGGGCGATGTCCGACCTGGCCATGGAACGCGACGAGGACGGCAACTTCCCGCCCGACGAGGGGGCCTTCCAAGCCATCAACTGCCTGGACTACCCGGTAGGGGAACCGAACCAGCAGCAGAGCATCGAGGAATCCGAACACCTGCAGGACCTGTCGGAGTTGTTCGGGAGTTACATGGGCTTCGGAGAACCGGGATGCGGCACGTGGCCGGTGGAGGCCACCAACACCCGCACCGCCATCACCGCCACCGGCGCCCCGCCGATGCTGGTGATCGGTATCACCCGGGATCCGGCCACCCCTCATGAGTGGGCCCAGTCCCTGGCCGAGCAGCTGGACGCCGGGGTGCTGTTGACGTACGACGGCGACGGGCACGGCGCGTACGGCACCGGCAACTCCTGTGTGCACGCGGCGGTGGACGGGTTCCTGCTCGACGGGCAGATGCCCGAGGACGGCACCGAGTGCTGAACGCAGCCTCGGGTGCCGTACCGGGCGGCCTGCGCAAGGCACGACGGCGAGGGGCCGCCTCCCGTTTTGAACCACGCCCGGCGTGCCGGGTACAGTAGGACCGCCCTGATCCGGTACCGATCGGGCGCAAGCCGCCTTAGCTCAGTCGGCAGAGCGATTCACTCGTAATGAATAGGTCGTGGGTTCGATTCCCACAGGCGGCTCCGTTGTCCTGAGTCGCGACATCGTTGACATCCGGCGTCGCGACTCAGGCGTTTGTGCCTCGGGGTCCGCACCAAAGTGGGCATCGCGAGTCGCCCCGAGATGGGTGGCGTGCCGCGTAGCGTCCCATTCATGAGTGCTGGGAACGCTGATGCGCAGGCGCAGGTGAAACGGATGAACCTTCGCTACGCCGGGGTGTGCAGGACCTGCGGGGTTGAACTACCGGCCGGCACCCGGGCCGTCTATGAGAAGTCGACCAAGACGGTGCTGTGTCTGCGGTGCGCCGACACCAGGACCCAGAGGCCTGTGGCCGTCGAGGAGGCAGCCACAGCGGAACCCGCGCTGAACCACCTCGACGGGGTGGCGGGCTCCTCGGCCCGACGGGAGCACGAACGTCGCAAGGCCGCCCGCGAGCGACGCATCCGTGAGCGGCACCCGAAACTCGGGGGAGTGCTCCTGGCGCTGTCGGAGGACCCCCAGAGCACTCGGGCGTGGGCTGTCGGCGCGGACGGTGAGGAACGGTTGGGCCGTCGCCTCGACAGTGTGGCCGGGGCCCTGGTGCGCGTTCTGCACGATCGGGGCATCCCCGGAAGCCGCGCCAACCTGGACCACATCGTGGTGTGCCCCTCCGGTGTCTTCGTCATCGATGCGAAGCGCTACAAGGGACGACCGCACCTGCGCAAAGAGGGCGGGCTATTCACGCCCCGCAGGGAAAAGCTGATCGTTGGCACGCGGGACTGTACCCGTCTGGTCGACAGCGCCCTCGACCAGGCCGAACTCGTCCGCGACGCCCTGGCCGCCCCGGACGTGGAGGTTGGCAGCGTCCTGTGTTTCGTGCGTGCGGACTGGCCATTGATCGGCGGGGACTTTCGCACTCGTGGCGTCTATGTGACCTGGCCCAGGAAGTTGGCCTCCTGGTTGAGCCGGCCGGGCCAACTCGATGAGGCACGCATATCCGCGCTGCAGCAACGTCTGGTGGACGCGTTCCCCCCGGCGTAGCAGCGCCGTTCACGGTGACTGGAGGCATCCGTTCACGGTCTCCTGGAACCGAACACCACAGGCGGCTCCGATGTCGTGCGTCGCGACACCGTTGACATACGGCGTCGGGACTCAGCCGAGGTGCCGCCGCCAGAACTCGTCCACGGCCCAATCCTCCGGTACGCCCATGCCCCGCAGATTCATCGATGGACGCGCGCTCAGGAGTTCATCGAGTCGCCGTGCCCAACTGCTGTGGGGCGACACTGAGTCCAGTACGGACTGCAATGAGACCAGCACCGGATAAATGAGACCAGCACCGGATAGAGGCGCGTCCTTGACCGCTCGGGTAGAGCATGTTCACTCTTCAGCCAGGGAAATCGCCGATGAACTCGGGATCGCTGAGAGCCTCGAGGCTCAGCGTAGGTTTGTCATAGGCGAGCGACCCGCGCGGCCGCTGTGGTCGGGGCATCGGCGCTCCTGGCGAATCCTGGCATAGAAAATCCCCCAAGTGCGCATCGCGGAGAGGCGTGGGGGATGTAGTACAACCACGCTAGCACGTCCGTTTTCTCGCCCGGGTCACAAGTCGGTGCCGGTTAGTTCCGCACTGACCTGCCAGAGCCACTCTTGGAAGTCGGGGTCGTAGGCCTGGGACAGGGCGCGGGCACGTTCGGTGCCGGAGAAGTACGCGCCGGTCACCCCGGCCACGTGCTCGGCCTCGATCAGCCGCTGCGTCGCGGCCACACCGCTGGCCAGGTCATCCACGGTGTGCCCGTACCCCTCCATGACCATCCGTGTGGGCATCAGCGTGGCCGGGTGCAGACTGTTCACCGTGACCTCCTCGGCGGGGAGACGCCGGGCCAGTACGAAGCCGCAGGTGATCATCGCCAACTTGCTCTGGGCGTAGGCTCGCGAACCGGTGTAGCCACGTTCCAGGTGCAGGTCCGCCCGATCGATCGGCTGCTGGGCACCGGAGGCCACGTGCACGATCCGGCTCGGCGCGCCGGCTCGCAGCAAGGGCAGCAGGTCCAGGCTCAGCGCGAAGGCCGCGAGGTGGTTGACCGCCAGGCGTAGTTCGTAACCATCGGCGGACACCTCCCGCCGGTCGGTGGCCCCCTTACCGATCCCCGCGTTGTTGACCAGCACGCTCAGATGATCGGTCAGGTCCGCCACCTCCCTGGCCAGCCCGCGCACCTGGGACAGGTCCGCCAGGTCGGCGCGCAGCGTGTCGATCGATGCCGTCGCGCCCGCCAGGTCGGTGCGAAGGTCCTCCAGTTTCGCCTGATCCCGTCCGTGCAGGATCAACCGTCCCGGGGACGTGCTGAGGGACTGCGCCAGTGCGCGGCCCAACCCGCTGGTGGCCCCCGTGATCAGGATGGTGCGTTCGGTCATCTCCCACTCCGTCCGACAGGTCGTACTGTGCCTTCGGTGCTCGTCGCTGACCCAGCCAGTGTGGCTATCCGGGCGCTGATCAGCACGTCTACGTGCCAGATTCCCGCGCTGAACGAGCGAGGTCGCCGATGCGCCCTTACTCTGAAATCAGGAAGCCACGAGGAAGGGAGACGACCATGGGAATCGGCGACAAGATCAGCAACAAGGCCCAGGAAGCCAAGGGCAAGGTCAAGGAGGGCATCGGCGATGCCACCGACAACCGTGACCTGGAGGCCGAGGGCAAGAAGGACCAGGCCGCCGCGGACGTCAAGCAGGCCGGCGAGAACGTCAAGGACGCCGCCAGGGACGCCACGGACTGAGCCCCAACTCCACGAAGGGCCGGCGAGGCGGGAGGGCGCGTCGCCGGCCCTGAGTCTTGTGCGCCCGCGCTCAGCCGGCGACCCCTCCCGGGGCGGGTACCAGTTCGTCGGCGCGAGCCGGCGCCGGCCCGCACAACCGGATGAAGGCACCCAGGTCGCCCAGTTGCTCGGGCCGATGCGGCAGCACATCGGTCAGGTCGGGGGAGCGGACGATCACCGCGCGCCACAACCCCCGGGAGATCGCCACGTTCACCCGGTTGCGGTTGAGCACGAACTCCATCCCCCGCGGGGCCTCCTGCACCGCGGAGACGGTGGTGGACAGGATCGCCACCGGGGCCTGCTGGCCCTGGAACTTGTCCACGGTGCCCACCGGCACCTGATCCAATCCGGCGGCGGCCAAGGTGTCCTTGATCAACTGGACCTGGGCGTTGTAGGGGGCCACCACCAACACGTCCTGCTGGCCCAGCGGCCGCAGCGGGCTACTCGCCGACTCCCGCCAGGGCAGTCCCAGGTGTGCCCGCACCTGGGCCAGGACCTCCCGGGCCTCCTCCACCGAGGAGGTGGTGTTGCCGCTGTGCGCCACGTAGCGGCACTCCACGCCCGGCGGCGCGCCCTTCAGGTGCCGCCGGGCGGTCACCGGCGCGGGGTGCAACCGGCCGGCGTAGGCCAGGTGGGAGACCGCCTCGCACAACGCCGGGTGCATGCGCCAGGTGCGCGCGAGGAAGTACCCCAGATGCGCCGGCAGCACCGAGGCGTGCTGGGACAGCCAGCCCAGCGCGGAGACGTCCACCGGCTGCGGATGGGTGCCCTGGCTGACCTGGGGCAACTGCTGGGGATCGCCCAGCAGCAGCAGGCGGCTGGTGGCCCGGGTCACCGCCAGGGTGTTGGCCAGGGAGAACTGCCCCGCCTCATCGATCACCAGCAGGTCCAACGCACCCGGCGCGACGGCCTTGCCGGTCATGGTCCACGCGGTGCCGCCGATGAGGATTCCCCCGGCCTCGCCCAGCGCCGCGGCCACGTGGTCGTTGCTGGTGCCCCCGCGCCAGGGCACCTGCCGCCGTCCGCGTACCGGTTTGGCCACCCGCTCCGGGGGCACCCCGGCCTCGATCGCGGCGGTGAGCAGGTTCTCCACCACCGCGTGCGACTGGGCCACCACCCCGATCTTCCAGCCACGGTCGATCAGCGCGGCGATGACCCGAGCGCCCACATAGGTCTTGCCCGACCCCGGCGGGCCCTGCACCGCCAGGTAGGACCGGTCCAGGTCCGCCGTCGCCCGGGTGATCGCCTCCACGTAGTCGTCGTCCCGGACCAGCGGCAACTCACCCAGCGTGGCCAGGCGCGGCGGCCGGCGGCACAGCACGTCCAGGCCCGGGTGCGCGGGCACGTGGGGGAGCGACCCGGCGACGTCGGTCGCCAGATCCGCCAGCGCCTCCTGCAGGGACTTGGTGTTCACCGGTGCGTCGGGGGTCAGCGCCATCGGCAACCGGGCGTAGGGGCGCATCCCGGTGGGCAGGGATTCGACGTAGGTGATCGTGGTCGACTCGGCGCCCACGTGCACCTGCTGCACCTCCCCGCCGAACACCCCGCCACGGCGGTTCCCGCCGCGGTCCGCCATCCCCTCCGGCAGCGGCCGGTCGAACATCCGGAACATCGTCTGCCCCGGGCGGATCAGCGACCCGTCGGCCAGGGTGCCGTGCAGTTCCACCACGCGGCGGGGCTGCTGGCGCGGCTCGGCCTCCCAGTCGCTCAGCACCCGGCCGGACTCGGTGATGAACACGTCCCGGGTCTGGGCCCAGTCCGCCGGGGGCACGTTCAACCGGTCGAAGTGGGCCCACCAGTACTGCTTGTCCTCCCGCCGGTGGTACCCCACCGCCGCAGCGACCATCGCCAGCGCCTGCTCCTCGGCGCTGAGTTCACGCCCCTCCCGCTTGGCCTCGGCGGTGCGGGCATGGACCAGGTCGTCGATCGCCTGCTCCTGGGGCAGCGGTTCGACCTCGCGCAGTTCCTCGGGCTCCTCCTCCGGTTGCTGCCCGAGCACCACCCCGCGCTCACCGGCCCGGGCCAGTAACCAGTCCCGCAGCCCCAGGGTGGAGCGGCAGTCGTAGTGGTTGTAGTCCACGATCGAGGCCAGCACCGCCTGCGCCTGGCGATCCTGGCCGGTGTCCCGGGCCAGGCAGTAGTTGGCGTAGGCGACGGTGGAGGCACCGCCCTCGGTGACGTCACCGGTGCGCAGTTCATCGCCCATGTACAGCGGTTCCAGGGCCTTGAGCCCGTAGGACTTCGAGGACAGCCGCAGCGAAGTCTGCACCACCTCGTACAGGTCCACCAGCACCCCGTCGCGCAGCAACTCATCGACCGCGTCCTCGCCCAGCGTGTGCTGCAGCGACAACCGGCGAAGCGCGGACTTCTCGTAGGCGGCGTAGTGGTAGATGTGCATGTCCGGGTAGGCGGCCCGGCGCCGGGCGACGTAGTCCAGGAACTCCAGCAGCGCCTGCCCCTCCTCGGCCCGGGTGTGGGCCAGGAACGTGCGGAACACCGGCTCCGCGCCGTCCACCGGCGCCTCCAGCACCCCGAACAGGTACTCCAGGCCCCACACCCCCTGGTCGTCCTGCCACAGCGGGTCGCCCTCGAAGTCGAAGAACACATCCCCTTCGCTGGGTTCGGGCAGGGTGCCCAGGGTGTGCTCGGGCAGCACCCGGTAGGCGAGCGTGCGCACCCCGCCGGGCGCGTCGTCGTCGGATACCTGCACCTGCCCATCGGGCTCGATCAACCCGGCCTGCATGCGTGCCTGGTCCCGCAGCCGGTGGGCCACCGTGCCCGGTTCGGCCTCGGTGGTGGCCAGATCGGTGACGGTGCGGATCCCCTGCGCGTGGAGTTTGCGCCGCCGGGGCACGCTCACCCGGTGCACTCCGAGCACGTCGTCGTGCAGCGCGACCTGTTCTGCGCAGTAGTCACACCGCCCGCAGATCACCAGGTGCTCCTGGTGCCAGTCCACCGGGCCCGGTTGCGCCCGGTGCGCGGTGGTCAGCGCCAGCACCCGGTCGCGGCGTTCGGTGTAGACCGGCAGCAGTTCGGCCAGGTCGAAGGAGGCGTGGGTGCGGTCCCCGAGCACCAGCGTGGCCTGCGGGGCCACCGGCACCCCGGCGGCGTGCAACTGGTCGGCGTAGGCGGCCAACTGCAGCAGCGCCTCGGTCTTGGCCCGCCGGGCCAGTTTGGAGTCCCACACGGCGTAGGCTCCGCCGTCGGTGCGCACGAGGAAGTCCGATCGGCCGTGGAAGGTGCCGTCGAAGAACGTCGCCTGGAACACCACGTCCGACCCCTGGGCCAGCACCTGCAGGGTGTGGTCGTGGGCCGCCTGCAGGCCCGCGCGGGTGAACGGCAGCGGCACCGCGGGGATCTCGGCGACGTCGGGATATGTACTGCGCAGGTCCTGCAGCACCTGCCGTTCGTGCTCATCGCCCAGAGCGGCGGCACGTCGCAGCATCTCGTCCTCGGGGAACTCGGCCTTGGGCGCCCGGCCGAGTTTCTCATCGAGGATGCGCAGCAACTGGTACTCACAGCGCGCGGCGAGTACGACGTCGCTGGCGGTGATGATCAGGTCCGGCGCCGGCGCGCCCTGGTCCAGTAGGAACACTCGTCCCGCCTCCTGCGATGGTGATGGCCACTTCCAGTGTCTACCAGCACCCGCCCACATCGCCGCGCCCGGCGGAACCGCGCCCGCCGGCTGAGCAGCCCGGCCCTGCCGGTGCACTAAGGTCACCTCAGCCGGCGTCGTCGTCGGCCCGTTGCCCGCCCGTGCCACCGAAAGCTGCCGATGCCACCTGACGTCACCGACGAGCAGTGGTTCGACGCCGTATTCACCGCCCACGGCGCCGCGGTGCACCGGTACTTCCTGCGCCGCGCCCCCGCGCAGGACGCCGAGGACCTCACCGCCGACGTGCTCGCCACCGCCTGGCGCCGCCGGGACGACGTGCCCCGGGGCCATGAGTTGCCGTGGCTGTACCGCACCGCCGGGTACGTGCTGGCCAACCACCGGCGCAAGCACCGGGCCGAACCGGTGGACGTCACCCAGACGCCCCTGACCGACGCCGGGGCCGACCCGGCGGGCCAGGCCACCGAGGCGCAGATGGTGCACCACGTGCTGGCCCGGTTGCGCCCCCGGGAGCGGGAGGTGCTGATGCTGCACGCCTGGGAGGGGCTCGACGGCGCCCAACTCGCCGAGGCGCTGGGGCTGAGCAGAGGCGGGGCGGCCGCGGCGCTGAGCCGTGCCCGCGAGAGGTTGCGGCAGATCTGGGGCGAGGTGGAATGAAGCATCGGCGCCCCCGGGCACATAGACCACCAATGAGGGAAGGATCGCAGCGATGACCCCGGGCACCCCGGAGGACCACGGCACCCCGGACCAGCACGGCCGGTCCGCGGACGATGCCGCGGCCGAGGCTGCCCTGGAGCGCCTGCGCCGTGCGGACCCGGCCCGGGACGCCCAGGTGGACATGGCGGCGCTGCGGGCCGCGGTGGACCGGCGCATCGGCGATGGCTCAGCACGGGCCGACGACGACGCTGTGCCCGAGACGACCAACGCACCCGGCGTAGCGCATCAACAGCAGGAGGACGACGACGGCGCGGCGGCCAGTGCGGACCGGTCCGGACCGCGGCGGGGTTGGGTGGTGGCGGCCGCGGTGGCCACCATGCTCGCGGTGGGCACCGGTGGGTACATCGCCGGCAGCCAACGCGGCCCGACGTTTGATTCCGCGGCCGATCATGCCGCCCCGGAGAGCGTGGAGATGACCGACGACGGTGCCGGCCACCCACCACCGGAACGCACCGAGCACGCACAGCCGGAAAGCATCGCACCGACGGACTCTGACCAGGACAGCGCCGGCGAGCAGGATTGGGCAGCCGCGCCGGGGCCAGTGACCGCCGGCGACGACCTGCGGGTGCTGCCGGTGCAGTTCGTCGATGCCGGGCTGCCGACGGAGGCCGGGCAGGCCGATGCGTGGATGGTCGACACCACCGGCCCGGAAGGGGAGCAGGGCGATCCTGTTCCCTTGGGGGAGTACCCGGTCATCTCCGCGGCGCAGGCCGTGGAGCGGCTGGCAGATCCGCGCTTCAACGCCGAGGTGTGGACCCGGCTGCAGGACCTCACCGAATCGATGCCGGATCGGCATCCCGCCGCACCCGGACCGGGTGAACCGCTCACCTGGCCGGTGGAGCAGATCCGTCTGGTCAGTGCCGCACTCACCGCCGGCGGCTACGTCCAGCCCGATGGCACCGTGCTGATGGTGCCGATGTGGGACCTCATCGATGACCAGGGCCGTTCCTGGCCGGTGATCGCCGTCGCCGAGGACGCCCTGGACTTCAGCGCCCCCTGAGCGGTCCGATTTCCGCCGAGGATGAGCCACCGAGGCGGTGGGCCGTGTCACACTGCGTGGTGTGGTGACACAGGTGCAAGATTTCACAGCAGAGTTGCGCAACGCGCTGCGCGCACATGACCTTCCACACGGAGTGAGCCCGGTGGTGGACGACTCGGCCAGGGTGCGTGCGGAGTACTCCGCCGACGCCTCCAACTACCGGGTGGTGCCCCAGGTGGTGGTGTTCCCCCGGCACACCGATGAGGTGCTGGCCGCCCTGGCGGTGGCCCGCGAGCACGCGGTGCCGATCACCACCCGCGGCGGTGGCACCTCGATCGCCGGGAACTCGGTGGGCCCGGGCATGGTGGTCGACTTCTCCCAGCACCTGAACAAGATCCTGGACCTGGACCCCGAGGCGCGCACCGCGCGGGTGCAGCCGGGGGTGATCATGACCGCCCTGCAGCGGGCGGCGGCCCCGCACGGCCTGCGGTTCGGGCCGGACCCGTCCAGCCAGGCGCGGGCCACGCTCGGCGGGATGATCGGCAACAACGCCTGCGGGCCGCATGCGCTGTCCATGGGCCGCACCGCGGACAACACCAGGTCGCTGAAGGTGGTGGACGGCACCGGCCGGGTGTTCGAGGCCGGCGCCGGGGCGCAGGCGGTGGCCCAGGTCCCGGGCTTGGATGGGTTGGTCGCCCAGCACCTGGCGTTGATCCGCACCGAGTTCGGGCGGTTGTTCCGGCAGGTGTCGGGTTATTCTGCCGAGCACCTGCTGCCGGAGAACGGGCGGGACCTGGCCAAGTTCCTGGTGGGCAGCGAGGGCACCCTGGTCACCGTGCTGGAGGCGACGGTGGACCTGGTGCCCCTGCCCAAGGACCCGGTGCTGCTGGCGCTGGGGTATGCGGACATGGCCGCGGCGGCCGACGCCGTGCCCGCGCTGCTGGCGCACAACCCGCTGGCGGTGGAGGGACTGGATTCGAGGTTGATCGACATCCTGCGGCGCCACCGCGGCCCGGAGTCCATCCCCCCGCTGCCGGAGGGCAACGGGTGGTTGATGGCACTGGTGGGCGGGGCCGATGCGAAGGAGGCCCGGGCGAACGCCGAGGCGCTGGCGGCCGACGCCGGCACACAGCACGTGCAGGTGGTGCCCGCCGGGGCGCAGGCGCAGGCGTTGTGGCAGATCCGGGCCGACGGCGCGGGGCTGGCCACGCGCACCGCGGCGGGGGAGCCGGCCTGGCCCGGGTGGGAGGACGCGGCCGTCCCGCCCGAACGGCTGGGCACCTACCTGCGGGAGTTCGATGCGTTGCTGGAGCAGTACGGCGCCAGCGCGATCCCCTACGGGCACTTCGGGGACGGGTGCATCCACGCCCGGATCGACCTGCCGCTGAACGACGCCAAGGGCCCGGAGATCTTCCGGTCCTTCATGCTGGACGCCGCTGCGCTGGTGGCCTCCCACGGCGGATCGTTCTCCGGGGAGCACGGCGATGGGCGTGCCCGCGGGGAGTTGCTGCCGCTGATGTACTCGGCCGAGGCGATCGGGATGTTCGCCGGGATCAAGGCCCTGTTCGACCCGGCCGATCACCTCAACCCGGGGATCATCGTGCGCCCCGAACCGGTGGAGGCCAACCTGCGCCGGCCCACCGCCCGGCCGTTGCCGCTGCTGCGGGACTCCGGCTTCTCCTTCTCCCACGACGGCGGGGACTTCACCACCGCGGTGCACCGGTGCGTGGGGGTGGCCAAGTGCCGGGCGGACCTGCCCGATTCGTTCATGTGCCCCTCGTACCTGGCCACCCGCAACGAGAAGGACTCCACCCGGGGCCGGGCGCGGGTGCTGCAGGAGATGGCCACCGGGGAGTTGTACGCCGACTGGTCCGCCCCGGAGGTGCACGAGTCGCTGGACCTGTGCCTGTCCTGCAAGGCGTGCTCGCGGGACTGCCCGGTGGGGGTCGACATGGCCCAGTACAAGTCCGAGGTGCTGCACCGCACCTACAAGGGCAAGCGCCGCCCGATGAGCCACTACGCGTTGGGATGGCTGCCCCGTTGGGCCCGGGCGATCACCGCGGTGCCGGCGGTGACGTCCCTGGTCAACGCGGCCCTGCGGATCGGTCCGCTGGCCCGGATGGTGCAGCGCGGCGGGGGGATGGACACCCGCCGGTCGATGCCCGCGTTCAGCACCGAGCGCACCTCGCGCTGGTGGCGCCGGCGGCTGAAGGACTCCGGGGAGAAGTTCACGATCACGCCCGGCCCGCTGCGCCCCGGGCAGCGTGCCTCGGACGCCGGCGAGGGGTCCGCCGAGGCTGCCCGCAGGGATGATCCGGCCGGCAGGAACGATGCCGCCGGGGTGCCGGACCAGCCGGTGGTGAAGGTCTGGGTGGACTCCTTCTCCGAGCACCTGGACGGGGCCGGCGCGCAGGCCACGGTACGGGTGCTGGAGCAGGCCGGGTACGCGGTGGACCTGGTGGGCCCGGGGGCGTGCTGCGGGCTGACGTACATCTCCACCGGTCAGTTAGATGCGGCCCGGGCCAGGCTGCGGCGCACCATGGACGTGCTGGCCCCGATCGTGCAGGCCGGGGTGCCCGTGGTGGGGATCGAACCCTCCTGCACCGCGGCACTGCGATCGGACCTGCCGGACCTGTTCGCCGATGATCCCCGCGCGCACGCGATCGCCGCCGGGGTGTACACCCTGGCCGAACTGCTCACCGCCGAGGCCCCGATCGGCCCACGGGACTGGCAACCACCCTCCCTGCAGGGCCGCACGATCATCGCCCAGCCGCACTGCCACCAGCACGCGGTGATCGGCTACCACGCCGACCGGGCGCTGCTGACCAAGGCGGGTGCGGAGGTGACCACGATGAACACCTGCTGCGGGCTGGCCGGGAACTTCGGGATGGAGAAGGGCCACTACGACGTCTCCGTGGCGGTGGCCGAGCACGAGTTGCTACCGGCGTTGCGCGGGGCGGGGGCGGATACCGTGTTCCTCGCCGACGGTTTCTCGTGCCGCACCCAGGCCGATGACCTGGCCGGCATCCGCGGGATGCACCTGGCCGAGTTGCTCGACCGGTCCTGAGCACGCATCCGGATCCGCGTCCCGGCCCGGCGGGCTACGCGCTCCGGGCGGGCTCGCGCGCCCGGTCGGCCATGGTGTTCAGCAGGGCCGCCCCCGCCTCGGCGTCGGGCAGGGTGACCACGAACCGCCGTCCCCCGGTGCGCCGTACCGCGATCCCGGGGCCCTTGCGCACCACCACCCCCACCGTCCCGTGCTGATCCGGTGCGGTCCGCAGTCCCCATCCGCCGAACTCGCCGAACGGGTCCACCTGCACCGCATCGGCGCGCAGCACCTCATCGGCGGGCACGTGCTGGCGCGGCCAGGCCAACTTGCCGGGCAGGCCGGCGGTGGCGGTGAGACCGCCGGCATCCACCCGCACGCGCCAGTTCAGCATCATGGCCGGGGGCACCATCGCGGCGAGTAGCAGCGCGGCGAACAGCCAACTTCCGGTGCCCGCGCCCACCGCGACCGCCACCCCGGCGTAGAGCACACCAAGGAGCCACAGCCACGGCCGCACCCGCCGCGGCACCCCCACCCGCTGCTGCCACAGCGGGGCCGCCCCGCTTCCCGCCCGGGGCGCATCGTCGGGTACCGGTTCGCTCGCCGGTCGGCGCGGATCGTTCCCGGCGTAGGCCGCTGCCAGGCCTCCGGCGGCCACGGCGATCAGGCACGCCACCGCCAGCGGCCCCTCGAAGGAGACGCCACCGGACTGCACGAACACCTGCGGAAGCAGGAACGCCAGCCCTATCCCGGCCATCAGCGCCGCCCATCCGGTGGCGATACCCAGGACCATCCGCCTGCTCATCGAGGTACGCCCGATCCTCAGCGACAGGCCGGCGAGCACCAGGGAACCCACACCGCTCAGCACCCCCAAGGTGGCCAGCACCTCCAGCGGTGAGCCCATCCGGACCCCCGACGGGCCGATGTGCACGACCACCTCGGCCGGGATCCGGTCCCGGACGGCCAGGATCGCCGCGGCGCTGAGCGCATAGATGCCCGCTGGCACCATCACGCCGAAGATCACGGCCCGACGGCGATGCGGAAGGTCAGCGCGCATGCCCGCCAGCGTAGTGGGGCGGGTGGCCCCGGCGTCCGCGCGCGACCTCACCGGCGGAGCATCGGCGACCGAAGCGCCATCACCGCGAGCAGGAACCTGGCACGATGGAGTCAACGATCCATGCACTGCTCCGACGGACGATTGATGCCTACCTACATGCTCGGTCCGGGTGGCCTCGAGCCGGTGGTGCACCAGGACGACGTGCCGGATGGTTTCGGCGAGGAATGGTGTGCACTGGTGCGGCCCCAGGTGTTGGAACTGACCGACACCCCCGCCTTCGCTGTCGCATGGGACGCTGACCGACCGCCCCTGCTGACCGCGATGAGCGCCGAGGGCGAGGTGTGCACCGCCGCGGTGCTGCCCCGCCTGGACCTGGTCACCCTGGCCGAACTGATCGCCCGGGCGGGTCGTGCCCGGGTGGCGTCCTGGGCGCAGGTGGCCCGGCGGTACCCGCGGGGTGCGGCAGCGTTCCGCCGGGACTGGAACGCCTTCCGGGAAAGCGCCTCCGGGTCGGCGGTGCACGGCGCCGCGCTGACCGTGGTGACCGGAACCGTCTCGGAGGAAGTGGCCTGGTCGATGCCGCTCCTGGAGCAGGTGCGGATCGTGCAGGCCCGGGTCCGCCGGGGTCGCCGCGGCAAGTACCTGCTCGACCTGGACCCGCTCGATGCGGCGACCGTGCCGCACCGCGCGGATGCGACCACCCCGGCGGCAAGCGCCGCTGCGCCGCTTGCAGCGACCGCGCCGGAAGAACGCCGGAGCCGAGGGGGCAGTGCGCCACAGCCCTCGGCGGGAGACGCCTCACCACCGGTGGAAGGACGGCGCCAGCCGGGGGAGGCAGAGAAGTCCGCGGCCGCACCGCGGCCGGCCGGCGATGCGCGGAGCGCGGCCGAGGATGCACGTCGACCGGCGGAACAACGACGCCCGCGGGCCCGTCGTGCGGCCGCGCCCGACGCCGTCACGGCTGCCACTCCCGCTGCCCCCGATGGCCTTGCCGAACCGGATGACCGGGAGGCCCTGGGGTTGGTCGCGGCCCTGGTGCAAGCACCCGCGGCGATCGAGTTGCACCACAACGAGGTCCGCCACCGGGCCACGTTGCACAGCGCCGGGGAGATCGTGCTGCCGGACGGCACCCGGTATAGCGATCTGCGGCGCGCGTGCGTGGAACTCATCGGTGCCGATCACCCCGATCCGTGGCTGATGTGGCGGTTCACCGACGGCCAGTTCCCGCTGGCCGAGGCGCGGGCAGAGGCCTTACGCCACCGCGAGCGTCGACGGGTCGCACGCAACGGGTCGACCACCCGCCGCCGGGTGCAGAACTAGCCCCGGGTGCAGAACTAGCCCGGGTGCAGAACTGACGCCGAACGGGGCGCCCACCCCCGCCCGCCCCGCGGTGCACCCCCGTACTAGGCCGCGGGGCGCTCGAGCAATTCGGTGATGTGCCGGCCGAGCTGCTCGGTCTCGATCAGGAACCCGTCGTGGCCGTGGTCGGAGTCGATCATCCGGAAGGTGCCGTCGCGTACCCCCTCGGCGATGCGCACCGACTGCTCCGGAAGGAACAACCGGTCGGAATCCACGGCCACGGCTAATGTGGGGGCGGTGATCTCCGCCAGCGCCGACGTCACCCCGCCGCGATCGCGGCCCAGGTCGTGGGTGAGCATCGAGTCGGTCAGCGTCACGTAGGAGTTGGCATCGAAGCGCCGGGCGAGTTTGCCCGCATGGTGGTCCAGGTAGGACTGCACCGCGAACCGTCCGTTGCGGCCGATCGGTTCCTCCCCGCCCTGGGGGATGCGCCCGAAGCGCTGGTCCAGTTCCTTGGCGCTGCGGTAGGTGGTGTGCGCGATCTGCCGGGCCACGCCCAGGCCGAGGTGCGGGCCGTCGTCGTCGGCCGCCTGGTAGTAGTCCCCGCCGCGGTAGCGCGGGTCGGACCGGATCGCCTGGAGTTGGGCATGGGCCCAGGCGATCTGGTCCCCGGAGGTCTGGGCGCTGGTGGCGATCGCCGCCACCCGGCCCACCCTCCCGGGGGCGCTGACCGCCCACTCCAGCACCCGGTGCCCGCCCACCGAACCGCCGACCACCGCGGCCCAGGTGCCGATGCCCAGGTGGTCGGCCAGTTCGATCTCCGCGGCCACCTGGTCCCGCACGGTCAGGTACGGGAACCGGCTGCCCCACGGGGTGCCGTCGGGGGCGCTGCTGGAGGGCCCGGTGGAACCTTGACAACCGCCCAGCACGTTGGGGGCGACCACGAAGTAGCGGTCGGTGTCGATCGCCTTACCGGGGCCCACCAGGCCGGACCACCACCCCTCGGTGGGGTGGCCGGGTCCGGCCTCGCCGGTGACGTGGGAGTCCCCGGTGAGCGCGTGCAGGATGAGGATGGCGTTGTCCCCGGCAGCGTTGAGCGTTCCCCAGGTCTCGTAGGCCAGGCGCACGTGCGGCAGTCGGCCGCCGGCCTCCAGGTGCAGCGGACCGAGGTCGGCGAAACGTCGCCGGCCCACCGGGTCGCCCTCGCGCCAGGCGCCGGTGGCGGGCACCGGCCCGGTCAACGGACGACGGCGCACGCGCCCGGGGCGCGTCGGCGCCCCGGGCGTAGCGGCGGAGGCAGGTGTGGAACCAGGGGTCAGTTCCTCCGGATGGGCGGGCCTCATGCGTCCCCCGTCGTCGCGCCGACCGCCTGAGGTGCCTGGGCCGCGGCGGCGAACCCCTTGTCCAGGTCGGCCAGGATGTCATCGATGTGTTCCAGGCCCACCGCCAGGCGCACCAGGCCCGGGCCCACGGCGCTGGCGGCCTGCTGCTCGGGGGTCAGCTGGGAGTGGGTGGTGGAGGCCGGGTGGATCACCAGGGAGCGTACGTCGCCGATGTTGGCCACCAGGGAGTGCAACTCCAGGGCATCCACGAATGCCTTGCCGGCTTCCAGGCCGCCGGCGATGTCGAAGGAGATCACCGCGCCGGCGCCGGCGGGGGTGTACTTCTGGGCCAGCTCGTAGTACGGGCTGGTGGGCAGGGAGGCCCAGTGGATGCGCTCCACCTGGTCCTGGCTGCTCAGGTACTCGGCGACCTTGTGGGTGTTCTCCACGTGTCGCTCCACCCGCAGGGACAGGGTCTCCAGTCCCTGGGCGATGAGGAAGGCGTTGAACGGGGAGGCCGCCGGGCCCAGGTCGCGCAGGAGCTGCACCCGCGCCTTGAGGATGAAGGACAGGTTCACCCCGAACTTGCCGCCCACGCCCAGGTCGCGGGCGTAGACCAGGCCGTGGTAGCTCGGGTCGGGCTGGTTGTAGTTGGGGAACCGCTCGGGGTACTGGGCGTAGTCGAAGGACCCGCCGTCGACGATCACCCCGGCGATGGTGGTGCCGTGCCCGCCCAGGTACTTGGTGGCCGAGTGCACCACGACGTCGGCGCCCCACTCCAGCGGCCGGACCAGGTAGGGGGTGCCCACGGTGTTGTCCACCACCAGCGGCACGCCCACCTCATGGGCGATGCCGGCGACGGTCTCGATGTCCAGGACGTCGCCCTTGGGGTTGGGGATCGACTCGCCGAAGAAGAGCTTGGTGTTCTCCTGCACCGCGCTGCGCCACTCATCGGGGTTGGTGGCGTCCTCGACGAAGGTGACGGTGATGCCGTACTTGGGCAGGGTGTGCTTGAGCAGGTTGTAGGTGCCGCCGTACAGGCTGGCGCTGGAGACGACGTGGTCGCCGGCCTCGGCGATGTTGAGGATCGCCAGGGTCTCCGCGGCCTGCCCGGAGGCGACCAGCAGGGCGCCCACGCCGCCTTCCAGGGAGGCGATACGGTCCTCGACCGCCTCGGTGGTGGGGTTGGTGATCCGGGTGTAGATCGGGCCGAGTTCGGCCAGCCCGAAGCGGTTGGCCGCCTGGTCGGTGTCCTGGAACACGTAGGACGTGGTCTGGTAGATCGGCAGCGCGCGGGAGCCAGTGGCGGCATCCGGCGTCTGACCGGCGTGGATCTGACGGGTTTCGAAGTTCCAGTTCTCGCTCATCGGTTTCTCTCCTGTGGTGGTGGGAGGGATGAGCGGGCCAGCCGTGCGCGACCGATCCGGTCATCCCTGGGTCGGGGGGCGCATCTGGCCGGCAGCGGGTAGCGCGTAGGAAGGGCGCGACGCCGCATCAGGCTGATTCATGGCAGGCCGAATGCGCGACTGAGGTGCACATTCGACCGAACATGGGATCACCATAAGCCGCAACCTGTGGGATGGACAAAGCGTCTCGCCATCCGGACAGCGCCCTCCGGCGTCAGGCGCAGGTCCGCGGTCCGTCCTTCATCCGGGCGTCCCGCCCGCTTCCATCCCGGCGTCTGGTCCGCGGTCCGTTCGGGCGCGAGCCGAGGCGCGAACATCTATTGTGGCCATTGAGACCAATGTGACAAATGTGAATGCCGATGAAAGTGTTCACAAAGTGGCGCACGGTGCACTACGGTGTGAGGCGCGGTAGGTCAACGCGACACGCCGCGCCTCACGACAACTGGTATTCGGGGATGGAGTGGAATGGAACCAACGCGGCATTCACGTCGAGGTGTTGCTTTCGTCTCCGCGTTCCTCCTGGCCAGTGCGGCCAGCGTCGGTGCCGCGGCCGCTAGTCCCCAGATGCCGAGCGAGGAGGAGATCGAGCGCTCCTGGCAACAGGTCGATGACGCCGCCGGGCAGATCGCTCGACTCGAGGTGCAACTGGCAGCCAACGCCGCGGACGTCGAAGTAGCCCAGCAGGATGCCGCGATCGCCACCGACGCCTACAACCAGGCCGTCGTCGACCTGGAGCAGGCCGAAGCCGAAGCCGAGACGGCCGCTGCCGACGCGGAACGTGCGGACGCCGAACTGCTGGAGGCCAGCGCGGAGGTCGCCCGGTTGGCCACCGCGGCCTACCGGGACAACGCCGGCTTGGGGCACCTGGAGATGTTCGTCACCGCCAACGGCGTGGGGGACATGCTCTACCGGGCGGCCACGTTCGAGCGGCTGGGCAGCGGAGCCGACGAGGCCTTCCAGCGCCTGGATGCCGCGGAGATCGTCGCCGCGATGATGCACATGCGCGCCGAGGAGGCGGTCGAGGAGAAGACCCAGGCCGCCGAGGAACTCGAGGTTCGGCGCAGTGAGGCCGAGCAGGCCCTGGCCGAGGCCGAGGAGATCCAGCAGAGCACCCAGCAGCAACGCGGCGTGCTCATCGGGCAACTGGCCGAGTTGCGCCAGACCTCCTACGAGCTGGAGGAAGAGCGCCAGAACGCCCTGGAGCAGCAGCGTCGAGAGCGCGAGAACGCTGCCGCCGCCGCAGCGCTGGCCGTGCCGGCGCACGTGGGGGACTCCGGCGACTCCGATGGTTCGGGCAGTTCGAGCGGGTCGAACGGCTCCGGCGGGTCCAGTGAGTCCGGCTCGAACGGGTCCAACGGTTCCGGTGGGTCAGGTGAGTCGTCCTCGGGCGGGTCGTCGGATTCGGGATCGGCACCCAGCCCCAGCCCGTCGCCGTCGCCCAGCCCGTCGCCGTCGCCGAGCCCGTCGCCGTCGCCGAGCCCGTCGCCGTCGCCCAGCCCCAGCCCGAGCCCGTCGCCGTCGCCGAGCCCGTCGCCGTCGCCCAGCCCGAGCCCGTCCCCGAGCCCCCCGACGGCACCGCCGAGCACCGGCTCCCACCAGGGCGCGCTGAACTGGGCGATGCAACAGATCGGGAAACCGTACGTGTGGGGCGGCAACGGTCCCCACGGGTTCGACTGCTCGGGCCTGACGCAACAGGCGTACCGGAGCGTGGGCATCAACCTGCCGCGCACCACCCGGCAGCAGTACGCCGCTACCACGCGGGTCTCGTTGAACAACCTGCGTCCCGGCGACCTGCTGTTCTACTCCAACAACGGGTCCGCGAGCGGGATCTACCACGTGTCGATCTACGCCGGGAACGGGATGCGGGTGCACGCGCCCCGGCCGGGCTCCACGGTGGAGCGGGTCCCGGTGTGGTGGACGAACGTGATCGGTGCCGGCAGGCCCTGACCGGTCCCCGGGGTAGCCGAGGTCGAGCCGAACGGTCGAGGTCGACGGCGCAACCGCACGACCTCGACCCGCAGGCACGACCTCGCCACGCGCTGCGCCCAGGGCGGGCGCAGCGCACTCGGCGCTCGACGGGGCTGGCTCAGCCCTTGATCGCGGGGTGGTCGTGACCGGCCTCGCGGGCCCGCTCGAAGGACCGGGCGATCTCCGCCTCGGCTTCCTCCCGGCCCACCCAGTGGGCGCCCTCCACCGACTTGCCCGGCTCCAGGTCCTTGTACACCTCGAAGAAGTGCTGGATCTCCAGCCGGTGGAACTCCGAGACGTCGTCGATGTCGCTGCGCCAACTGGCCCGCTGGTCCGCCTTGGGCACGCACAGCACCTTGTCGTCCCCGCCGGCCTCATCGCGCATCCGGAACATCCCCAGCGCCCGGCAGCGGATCAGGCACCCGGGGAAGGTGGGCTCTTCCAGTAGCACCAGGGCGTCCAGGGGGTCGCCGTCCTCACCGAGGGTGCCCTCGATGAAGCCGTAGTCGTCGGGGTAGCGGGTGGAGGTGAACAGCATCCGGTCCAAACGGATCCGTCCGGTCTCGTGGTCGACCTCGTACTTGTTGCGGTGCCCCTTGGGGATCTCGATAGTGACGTCGAATTCCACTGCCGGCTCTCCTGAATCGTTGAGGTGATCTGACACTAGTGTGGCCTAGCCTGCTGGTGAGCGTGCACATCCGCGGTGCCGGTGCGGGTGCTGAGACAAATTATGGAGGTTGGTGATGACCGATCATCACCCCCCGGCCGGGTCCGGGCGGCGGCGGACGACGTCGCAGCGCCCCGGGGGCGCATCCGGCGCCTCCCGTAGCACCGGCGGTTCCCATAGCACCGGCGGTGCGAACGGGAGCCGGCGCGGTGCGCCCGCCACTCCGGCCGCGAACCGCGAACCACGGCGCACCCCGGACGGGCGGTCCGCGCCCCGCGGTGCATCGGGCCGCACCGGATCGGGAACCCGCCGCCCGGCGTCGGGCCAGGCCACCGCCCGATCCAGGTCAGCCGGCACCGCCCGCAATGGCTCCGGCAGGCCCGGGTCCGGCCGCCCGGGTCAAGGCGGCCGCCGCCCCGCGGCGGGCTCCCCGGCCCGGCGGCTGACCTCGGACAGCGACGTCGGCACC
>CALKWS010000329.1 GCA_938004115.1 uncultured Ruaniaceae bacterium | reverse complement strand
GCACCGCCCCAACCACCCAATTGGACGATTGCGGCGCCAACGGGCGGGGCAGCGCGGCGCGGGGTAGCGCAACGGGCGGGGGGCAGCGCGGCGCGGCGCGAGCATCACCCGCGGCCGCGCCGGCCAGGCGGGTTCGGACTTACCGGCCCGCCAACCTGCTCACCTGTTCGTCAGCCTGGAGGCGGCAGCCTCGATCCGGTCGTCGGACGCTGTCAGCGACAGGCGAACGTGGCCGGCGCCGGCCGCGCCGTAGAACGCGCCCGGTCCGCCGAGGATGCCCCACTCGGCCAGCGTGCCCATCACCCCCCAGCAGTCCTGACCCGCCAGCGAAGAGTCCGGCGCGGGCCGCACCCACAGGTAGAGGCCGGCCTCGGAGTGGTCGATGGTGAACCCGGCCTGCTCCAGGGCGGGGATCAACCGCTGCCGCCTGGCCTCGTACCGCCGCCGCTGGGCGGTGCTGTGCTCGTCGTCGGTCAGCGCCGCGACCATCGCCGACTGCACCGGGGCGGGGATCATCATGCCCATGTGCCTGCGCATCAGCAGCAGGCGGGCGATCAGCGCGCCGTCGCCGGCCAGGAAGGCCGCACGGTAGCCGGCCAGGTTGGACTGTTTGGACAACGAGTGGGCCACCACCAGGCCCTGGTGGCTGCCGCCGGTCACCCGGGGGTCCAGCAGGCTGGGGATGGGCTCGAAGTTCCACGGCACGGCCCAGCCCAGGGTGGCGTAGCACTCATCGGAGGCCACCACCGCGCCCACCTCCCGGGCCGCGCTGACGGTCTCGGCGAGGATCTCGGTGCCCAGCACCGCACCGGTGGGATTGGACGGGGAGTTGAGCCACACGAGTTTCACCGCGGGGTTACCGGCCCACTGCGCCACGTCGTCGGCGAGCATGATCTGGGCGCCGGCCAGCCTCGCCCCCACGGCGTAGGTGGGATACGCCGTCGTGGGAACCACCACCACGTCGCCGGGCCCGATCGACAGCAGGCTCGGCAACAGCGCGACCATCTCCTTGGACCCGATCGTGGGCAGCACCGCCCGGGGATCGAGATCGGGCACCCCGCGGACCCGGGCGAACCAGGAGGCGACCGCCTCGCGTAACTCCGCGGTGCCGTGGGCGGTGGGATAGCCCGGTGCGTTGGCGGCACGGGCCAGGGCTCGTTGGATCACCTCGGGGGTGTCGTCCACCGGGGTACCGATGGACAGGTCCACGATGCCGCCGGGGTGGGCACGGGCACGCTCGGCCAGTGGTTCCACCGCGTCCCAGGGATAGTCCTCGGTGATCTGCACCAGACCCATCTGCGGTCCGGACTCAGTCGTGCTGCTGCGGGGGCAGGGCCGCCACGATCGGGTGGTCGAAATTGATCAGGCCCATCTTCGCCGCCCCACCCGGTGAGCCGATCTCGTCGAAGAAGTTCACGTTGGCCTCGTAGTACTGGGCCCACTGCTCAGGGACGTCGTCCTCGTAGTAGATCGCCTCCACCGGGCACACCGGCTCGCACGCACCGCAGTCCACGCACTCATCGGGCTGGATGTACAGCATGCGTTCGCCCTCGTAGATGCAGTCCACCGGGCACTCGTCGATACAACTCTTGTCCTTGAGGTCCACGCACGGTTCAGCGATCACGTAGGTCACGGTGGGTCCTTCCTGGAGGGACTCGGTGGCTCAGGGGCCCGACGGCGCACCAGCGGGTGGCAAAGCGGCCCGGCCTCTAGTATCGCTCATTCAGGCGTTGGCGCAGCGCAGGGCCGGTCGGGAGCGGGCCGGCGGGTCGGGACGACGGGAGGTCGGGTGGTGACGGATGCCGAGCAGCCGTTCTGGCGGCGGTGGCAGGTGGGTGAACGGGTCGTGGTGCGCTACCGCATCGACGATGAGCACTACTCCTACTCCGACGCGCTCGGGGAACTGACGCGCGTGGACGACGACGGTGTGGAGGTGGTCACGCGCCGGGGGCCGGTGAGCGTGCCCGCGGACCGGATCGCGATCGGCAAGAAGGTGCCCCCTCCTCCCCCGCGCCGGCGGCGCACTCCGCCCGAAAGCACCTCGCCCGAAGGCGACCAGACAGAAGGCACCTCGCCCGGGTGAACCGCCGCCCGCTCAGTCGTCGTCGGAATCGCCGTTGTCGCCGTCGTCGCGAGAGTCGCTGTCCGATGGCGGCGCTCCGCACACCACCCGGTTCCACGGGCGGTAGGTGTGGGAGTAACTGCGCTGCTCGTGCACCTCGCCGTCGCGGGAGACCGTGCGGGTGTAGTTCACGCTGAAGCCGGGCTGACCACCGGACTCGGGGGTGCACCGGGGGTTCTGGTTGTACACCGTCTGCGGTGAGGTGATGTTGTACCGGTTTCCGGTCACGATCTGTACATCCCACACGTCGGTGCCCCACAGGCGCACGTGGGTCTGCCCGTCGCCCACCCAGGACTGGATCAGCACCCCGTAGTCGGTGTTGTTGCCGAACACCATGTCCAGGTCCGGGGAGAACAGGGTGGCCTCTCGGCCCTCGGGATAGCGGGAGAACCAGCGCGAGTGCGGCTGATGGGTCACGTCCTCCAGACCGGCCTCGAAAGCGGCGTTGAACAGCGTGGTGGACAACTGGGACAGGCCCCCGCCGGCGGCTTCGGTGGCGAACCCGTCCACCACGACCCCCGAACTGTTGTACCCGTTGGCCACGCTGATCGGGCTGAGGGCGTCCAGCAGGGAGAAGTTCTCCCCCGGCATGATCAGCGTGTTGTTGATCCTGGAGGTGCCGATCACCAGGTTCTCGGTGCGTGGCGGGTCGTACGGCATCGGCGTGGCGTAGTAGCCGATCTCCTCGACCACCCCGAGTGCCTCGGCGTCCTCGGTGGTGAACTCCGCCTCGGTCTGGGTCAGTTCCACCTGCGCGATTCGCTCGTCGGCGCCGGTGCGCAAGGACGCGTCGTGCACGGCGGCGCCCAGTTCCTCGGGGTCCAGGCCGGTGCCGGTCACCGCCGGGATGACGGTGGGTTCCCCGTCCTGCAACTCGATCCGCGCGTCGCTGGGGGCCTCCCCGATGGAGTCCTCCTTGTCGGTGACCACCTCGGCCAGTTGCTGGCCGTCGAGGACCAGGGTGAAGTCGGGGCCGTCGGTCTCCAGGGCGGCCGCCTCCACCAGTTCCTCGGTGGTCAGTTCCACGTCGGTGTCGTTGATCGCCACGGTCACCGGTCCGGACAGGAACGGCTCCACGATCTGGCTCATCGCGGCGTCGATCTCCGCCGGGCCCACCTCGGGTTCGACCACCTCGACCGGCAATTCCAGCGGGCGGGGGGCGGTGAGCCACTCCTGCGCGATCATGTCCACCGCGGCCTCGATCTCGACGCCGGACCCGTCCTCGGGTTCGGAGACCTCGGCGCCCCCGTCCACCAGCGTGATCGTGCCCTCCACGGGGCTGACGTCCAGATCCGCGGCCAGGTCGGTCAGCACCGACTCCAGGGCCTCCCGGTCGACGTGGCTCACCGGGTCCTGCTCGCCCAGGCCGAAGAGGTGGCCGAGCAGCACCTGGGGGTGCAGGGTGAAGCCGGTGAACTGGGCGACGGTGGCCTCGGCGTCGAAACTCATCCCGGCCGACTCCGGGTCCAGGTCCGCGCCGGAGTCCTGGAAGGCCAGCGGCACCGGCTCGGTCTCCAGGGCACCCAGTTCGGCTTCCAGGGTCTCCTCGGCCTGCGCGGCTGACAGGCCGGAGACGTCCACGCCGGCGACGGTGGTGTCGGCGGGGACCCGGTCTGCCAGCAGGTAGGCCATCAACACGTAGGCGCCGCCGAGCACCAACACGGTGGCGCCGGCCCAGATACCGGCCCGTGCCAGGCGGCGTTTCTTCTTCGGAGGGCTCTTCTTGGGTGCACTCTTCTTCGGGGTCACCGTGGTGTCTTGGTCTCCTGTG